>JBKKBU010000303.1:0-17547 GCA_046713755.1 Mycobacteriales bacterium | reverse complement strand
GCATCGACTCGTCCGGCTGGCTGCCCCGGAAGATGTCGACCTCGATCCGTTCGAGGTCGAGTAGGGCGATGAGTCGGTCTAGCGCGTCCTGGGTCACCTGGAGATCTTCGCAGGCGGTCGAACGCGCGCTGTGACCTGTCCATGTCCGGACATCTCCCCACTGGATCTAGCCATGGCGGACTAGTCACGACGGGCAGTGCCGGTCGGGACGTTTGGTCTGAGGCGTCTGTCCGTTTGGCGGCTTCGTCTGACCACACGGTCGATGTGACAGCCGCCTGGCGCAAGCCAATCTCTTGTCACCGGCCCAAAACGTGGGCTCCGAGCGGAAGCAATGATCTGTCGGGCGACCTGGTCGCCAAGGCCTGGCAGGGAGCTAGAGGCGAAACCGGCGCTCACGACCTCCTCTGAAAGGGAGACTCGAAATGCGCAAATCCACCAAGCTCACCGCTGTCCTCGGGGGCGCTGCCCTGACCGTCGCCACCGTCGGCGTTGCGTTCGCCTATTGGACCACCTCCGGCTCCGGTTCAGGTTCGGCTACGGCCGCTGCCTCCAATGGCACCCTGGCGCTTTCCTCGGCCACCGTCAGCGCGATCACGCCCGGTACGAACTACCCCGTGGCCATCAAGGCCGCCAACGCAGGCACCACAGACCTGCGTGTGGACGGCGTCAGCACAGTGATCAGTAGCAGCAACACCGCCTGCCAGGCGTTGATCACGTCCGGCGATTCGGGCCTGACCTTCGCTGACGTCAACACCTCGGGCGTCAACGTGGCCGCCGCTGCGTCGGACGTCACCATCGGAACGGGCAGCCTCAACTGGGCGAACTCGGTGACCGTCAACCAGAACGCGTGCAAGAGCGCCCCGCTCACGCTGACCTTCACGGGTACCAGCGCCTGAGTGACGCGCAATTTCCGCTAGGCCGGTCGGTCGGGCGGGGCGGGCGCTGGATGCCCCGCCCGCCACGGCCAGCCGGTCAGCAGCCCTCCCGACGACCAACGCAAAAGCGAGATGAGGCGATCGTGACGAAGAGCCAGACGGCCATGTGGGCCGTCGCCGCTGGCGCCTTGATCACGGTCGGGGTAGCTGCAACGGCAGTCCAGTCCATCAATGCCGCCAGCGCGAGTAGCTCGAGTAGTGCGAGCACCTCCGGCAAGAGCACGCCGAAGCCGAGCAAGTCCGCAGAGGCGACACCGCCGCCTAAGGCCTTGTCGCTCAGCGGCAGCCTCCACGTCACCGGCCTGGCACCCGGCGTGAGCGTCACTCGCACCTTGAACATCGGCAACGCCAACAATCAGGATGTCGAGTTGCAGTCGGTCCGGACACAACTTTTCGGCCCGTCGCCGGTTCCCACGGACGGGGACTGCACCAGCCCCGCGGATGTTGAGGTGTTCGTTTCCGGCTACAACGTCACCACTGGCGTTGGGGCTCCGGTCACGATCCGGAAGAACAGCAACCTGGCCGTGCCGGTGACCGTACGGATGCACAACAGCGCCACGCGAAACCAGGATTCGTGTAAAGGCTTGTCCTGGATGTTCACCTTCACCGCTACCGCGACGAGTAAGTAGGCCGCCATGAACTCCACTGAGCGCTCTTGGTCTGACGAGCCGACAACCCGCAGCTTGCCCGCAACCTTCGATCGGAAGATGATCATGATCAAGAACTCGAAGGCCCGAACTGTCACAGTGTTCCTCGCGACCGGCTCCGCTGTTCTCATGGCTACCGGCATCGGCTACGCGTTCTGGTCGACCACAGGAAGTGGCACCGGCACCGCCGGGGCCGGTACGCCGAATCCGGTCGTCATCAGCCAAACCGGCGTCGCCAATCCGGCCGACCTGGTCCCCAACGGTGTCGGAGCCGTCGGCGTGAAGATCGACAACACAGTGAGCGGCGGGAACGGCAATGCGTACTCCGTGCAACTGACGAAGGTGAACACCGTCAGTGTCGTGTCTAGCGACACAGGTGCTTGCCCGTCGACGAACGTCATCGCCAACCAAACGCTGCCCTACACGCTGCCCGCAGCGATCGTCGTCGGTGGAAATGCCTCCATGACGGCGACCATCGCTGCGCTGGTGAAGATGCTGAACACCGCGCCGGACGGCTGCCAGGGCAAGACCTTCGCCGTCACGCTGACGATGAGCTGAGCGGAAGTCATCATGACGAAGGCCGCGATCGCCACTGCACTTGGGAGCACCCTGCTCCTCGGAGCTGCGGCGCCTGCCATGGGTGCTTGGGCCGCGCCTGGCTCGGGCACCGGCAGGGCGGGATCAGCGACTCTTGGTCAGGTAACCGGATTGGCCAGCACGTTCGACTCGTGCACGCCGCCCGCCGGTAGTGGCATCACCGACAGCAATAACAAGATGTTCGTGACCATCTCATGGGCAGCCCTGACCAACGCCGCGAGTTACGGAATAGCTGCGAGCGTCACAAATGCAAATTCGTCGAGCAACGGGATTCAGCCCTTTTCCGGTACAAGCAACGCCACGTCGACAACGATCACTCTCAGTTCCAAGGGGACTGGTGGTACGTACAACATCACGGTCTCGGGCAAAGCCGGCACGCTCTGGAGTGGTGCCGCCAGCACATCCATCAGTGTTGCCTCACGGGCCTGCTGAGCTCGTATCGTTGGGTCAACTATTCCGGAGCTCTAGCCGCTCCGAAATCGAGAGGTGGCGGACCAGTTTTCGATCGTGAGTGATGAGGATCAGCGTTCCCTCGTAGGCATCCAGCGCTGACTCGAGCTGCTCGATCGCGGGTAGGTCGAGGTGGTTGGTTGGCTCGTCGAGCACCAGCAGGTTGACGCCCACCGCCTGCAGCAAGGCCAGCGAGGCCCGGGTCCGCTCGCCGGGGGAGAGCTAGGACCGGGGCCGGTTCACGTGGTCACCACGGAGACCAAACTTCGCGAGGAGCGTCCGGACCTCCCCAGCCGGCCACTCGGTCCGCTTCTCCAGAACCTCGACGACGGTCAAGGGTCCCGCGAACGCCGACCGCTCCTGATCAACCTCACCGAGCCGGACTCCGGACCCGAGCGACTGCCGCCCCGACTCCAGCGGGATCCGTCCCAGCAGCGTCTGCAGCAGGGTGGTCTTGCCGGAGCCGTTCGGGCCCACAAGGGCAACACGGTCGCCGTACGCGATCTGCAGGTCGATCGGCCCGAGTACGAAGGACCCGCGGCGGATGACGGCCTGAGACAGCACGGCCACGACGTCGCCGGAGCGCGGGGCAGGGGCGATCTGCATCTGCAGCTGCCACTCCTTGCGCGGCTCCTCGACCTCGTCGAGGCGGTTGATCTGCGACTCGATGCCGCGCACCCGCGATGCCGCGTGGGTCGCCGCCTCGATCTTGGCGCCGCGGGCAGCCCGGTCGTTGTCCGGTCGCTTGCGCTTGGCCCGCAGGGCGCCGCGCACGGACTGCTCGCGCTGCCGCTGCGCCTGTGAGATCAGCGACGACCGCTTGTCCTCGAACTCGTCGTAGGCCTCCCGGGCGTGCGACTTCCGGAGCGCGCGCTCGGCGAGGTAGGCGTCGTACCCGCCGTCGTAAAGAACCGCGGTCCGCAGCGGCCCGTCGATATCGAGGATCGACGTGACCGTCCGCGACAGGAACTCGCGGTCGTGGGAGACCAGCACCAGTCCGGACTGCAGCGACTGGACGTAGTCCTCGAGCCGTTCCAGGCCGGCGAAGTCGAGGTCATTGGTCGGCTCATCGAGAAGGAACACGTCAAAACGCGACAGCAGCACCGACGCCAGCGACGCCCTCGCGGCCTGACCGCCGGAGAGCGTCACCGTCTCGGCGTCGAGCAGGTCCAGCGGCAGCCCGAGGTCGGCGCAGACCTCGTCGGTGCGCTGCTCGAAGTCGGCACCGCCGAGGGTGAGCCACCGTTCCAGGGCCTCGGAGTAGTCCGGCCCGTCGGCACCTGTTGTCATCGCTTCCGTCGCGTGGTCCATCTCAACCTGCGCCGCAGCCACCCCCGTACGCCGCGCCAAGAAGGCGGTGAGGGTCTCTCCCGGCCGGCGGTCGGGTTCCTGGGGAAGCAGCCCGACGGTGGCCGATGGGGGAGCGAGCGCCACTCGACCGCTGTCGGGCTCGAGGTGGCCGGCGAGGCAGGACAACAGGGTGGACTTGCCGACCCCGTTGGGGCCGACGACGCCGATCCGGCTGCCGGGCGCGACCGTCAGCGAGACCCCGGACAGGACGAGCAGCGGTCCGCGGACGACGGTGAGGTCGGAGGCGACGAGGGTGGCGGACACGAGAGGCCACGCTAGCGCCGCTGGCCAACAGCTTTCAGTGGCTGAGGACGTCGCCTAAGTCGAAGCGGACCGGGCGGTCGAGCTGCGCAAAGGTGCACGACGCCGCGTCCCGGTCCGGGCGGAAGTGGCGGAACTGCGCGGTGTGGCGAAAGCGGGTGCCCTCCATGTGGTCGTAGGCGACCTCGACGACCAGCTCCGGGCGCAGTACGACGAACGACAGGTCCTTGCCGGAGTTCCACCGGCTGCCGGCGTTGGCCTGCGGGTTCTGCTCGGACGCGTCCTCGCCGCGCCAGGGGTGATGCTCGTCGTCGGCTGCCAGGTAAGGGGCGAGCTCGTCGATCCGCTCCGCTCGGCGCTTCATGGTCACCGACGCCGTGACGCCGACGTGCTGGAGCGCGCCGGTGTCGTCGTAGAGGCCGCGGACGAGCGACCCGACGACCGGGCCGGACTTGTGCAGCCGGTAGCCGGCGACGACGCAGTCCGCGGTACGCGAGTGCTTGATCTTGAGCATGGTGCGCTTGTCCTGCTGGTAGCTGCCGGTGGCCGGCTTGGCGACGACCCCGTCAAGGCCGGCGCCTTCGAAGAGCGTGAACCACTCTCGCGCCAGTGCGGCGTCGCGCGTGGCGGGAGTCAGGTGCACAGGAGGCTTGGCCCCGGCCAAGATAGCCTCGAGCAGCTCCCGTAGTTCGGACTGCGGCCGGCTGGTCAGGTCATCGTCGCCGAGGGCGAGCAGGTCGAAGGCGACAAACGAGGCAGGGGTCGTCTCCGCGAGCATCCGTACCCGTGAGTCGGCGGGATGGATCCGCTGCAGCAGCGCCTCGAAGTCCAAGCCCTTGCCGGCGGCAATGACGATCTCGCCGTCGACCACGCAGCGCTCGGGCAGCTGCGCCTTGACCGCCTCTACCACCTCCGGAAAGTAGCGGGTGAGCGGTTTCTCGTTGCGGGAGCCCAGCTCGACCTCGTCACCGTCGCGAAACACGATGCAGCGGAACCCGTCCCACTTCGGTTCGAAAATGAAAGGTCCTTCCGGAACCTCGGCAACGCTCTTCGCCAGCATCGGCTTCACGGGTGGCATGACGGGCAGGTGCATCGGCCCATCATGACCGACCGGCCGGTGGCTCACGCTCAGGGGATGAGCCGCTTGTGGTACGATTTCCTGTACCTGTGGAGGTGCCATGGCTATCACGGCGAGTGAGGCGCGCAAGACTCTGTTCCCGTTGATCGAGCAGGTCAATGACGATCACGTGCCGGTGGAGATCACGTCCAAGCGCGGTAGCGCCGTGTTGATGTCCTTGGCGGACTACCAGGCACTCCAGGAGACGGCCCACCTCCTGCGGGTTCCTGCCAATGCACGACGCCTGCTCGAGAGCCTGGCCCAGGCTCAGTCAGGGCAACGCCAGGAGCATGAACTGTTCGCATGAGGCTGGTGTTCACCCCGCACGGATGGGAGGACTACACCCACTGGCAGACCGCCGACCGAGCGATTCTGAAGCGGATCAACAGGCTTGTCGAGGACGTCCTCCGCGATCCCTTCGCCGGCATCGGGAAGCCCGAGCAGCTCAAGCACGCGCTGGCAGGCGCCTGGTCTCGGCGTATCAACGACGAGCACCGGCTGGTCTATCTCGTGGCCGACGACGACGTCGTGATCCTCCAGGCCCGGTTCCACTACCGCTGAGGTCCGACCCACCTCCGACGTCGAGTAACAGTCGTCAGCGGGCGGCGGCCGGCTCCCCGACGAGCGACACAGTCAGTGGCGGCGAGTAGACCTTGCGGACCTCCTCGGCCTTGCGCAGCGAGGCGATGCCCTGGTCGACGGTGAGCAGCTGCGTAGTGCGGTAGAGCCGCAGGTCACCCGACGACCCGACCGCGATCCCGAACGCCGCGGCGTCCTCGGCAGTCGGGAAGTCGATGACGCCGACGAGGTCGACCTCACCGAACGCGTAGTACATGCACTGGAGCTTCCCGCCGCAGGCATCGAGTGCCGGCGTGATGCGGTCGACGACGTTGCCTTGCTTGTCGATCTGGGCGCTCCAGGCCTGCGGTGTGTAACCAACCTCGATCAGGTAGTTCGCCACGGCGTTCCTCCCTGCCGCGCCACCCGAGCCGGCGGCACGCCGACACTGCTCGCCGGGGAGTCCGGCGGCAATGGCCCGTTCGGGCTGCCGCCGGGTGCGCCGAGGTCCGATGTAGCGCGCACGAAAGGCAACTCTTACTCCTACGGCGCGCCCGGGGCCCTAGAGCAGGTGCGGGTCCGTGCCGAAGCAAACCGTGGGTGCCGCGCCGCGCGGAAGATGCATGCCCCCGACGAAAGCTGGCCATCTCGGGCGTCTCCCGCGGCTGCTTGCCAGCCTCCTCGCCGTCGGGTGCGCAGCCAGCGCCGCAGGAGTGCTGAACGCCGGCTCGGCCGGTGCTGCGACAGCGCCGGTCGACCTCGGGACCGCCGCCGCTTTCGCCGTCCTCGGCGCGAGCACCGTGACGAACACCGGGCCGACCACGCTCATCGGTGACCTGGGTGTCAGCCCGGGCACCGCCATCACCGGCTTCCCGCCGGGCACGGTCGTCGGCGTAGTTCACGCCGCCGACGCTGTTGCGGCGAACGGACAGGCCGCCGCCGCCACGGCGTACGCCGATGCTGCTGGTCGCACGGCTGACGTGACGGTGACCGGGGACCTCGGGGGACAGACCCTCGCCGCGGGCGTCTACGCCGGCCCGACGCTGTCGCTCACCGGCACCCTCACCCTCGACGGGGCCGGCGACCCAACCGCGGTGTTCATCCTCCGCTCGGGCAGCACCCTGCTCACTGCGGCGGGCAGCGTTGTCGCGCTGATCGGGAATGCGAGTCCCTGCAACGTCTTCTGGCAGATCGGCAGCTCGGCAACGCTTGGCACAGGCGCAGTCATGCGTGGGACGGTCGTAGCAAGTGCCTCCATCACGGCGACCACTGGCGGGACAGTCGACGGCCGGCTGATCGCACGAGGGGGCGCCGTCACCCTCGATACGACGGCGGTGACCAAGCCGACCTGTGCGGCACTCGTGCCCGCTCCGACCGCGACGTCGGCACCTGCCACGACAGCACCCGCCACGACAGCACCCGCCACGACAGCACCTGCCACGTCGGCACCTGCCACGTCGGCGTCAGGCACGCCTGGGCCGAGTGCCACCGGCGCGCCGGTGGGGAGCGCCTCGCCCGACGCTGCCACGCCGAGTCCGACCCAGCCAACTCCCTCGACGACCCCGTTGGCGCCCGTTCCGGTGTCGTCGGTGCTGACCCCTGCCGCGCCAACCGCGACTGCTGGGGCAGCCGGAGCCGGTGGGTCGCGCATTGTCGGTCCCGTGGTTGCCGCGACACCTCGTACCTCCGAACAACCACGGATTCCCCTGCAACCCGCTCGGCCGGGCCTTCCCGCAACGGGCTCGTCGGCTGACCTGACCGCCGCTTTTGGCGTCCCCGCCATCGCGATCGGGTGGCTGTTCCTCTTGCTCGGTGGTGCCCGGCCGCGGCGCCAGGCATCCACCTGACACGTCAGGTCCCGGGGGGAGCCGTGGCCACCGGGGCATAGGCGGCCTCCGCGACCGCGCGCGTGACGCACTCCGGTCGCTGACTACGAGGCGAAACAAGGCGTCAGGTGGAAAGCCGAGCAAACCGCCGTACGGCGCCTACGTCACCTTCTCGGGCAAGGGCGCCCGTCGCCGGTTGGACCCAGGCGGTGAAGTCCTCAAGGGTCCGGACTGCGAAGGGCGGGCCGTCGACGGGGTAGAGCGGGATGTAGACGACGGCCGTGCGGTTGTCGTCGTTGGCGTCATGACCCAGGCCCAGCACGAGGTACTGCGGCCCCTTCCAGTGCTGGTAGGTCCCGGCCTGCACGTCCATGTGCTCGACCATAGGGTTCGGTCATGGACCGCTGGCGCACCGCCTCGCCGTACCTGCTCGCCGTGCTCCTTCTCGGCGCGGGAACGACGCACTTCCTCAAGCCCGGCTTCTACGACCCGCTGGTGCCGGAGGTGCTGCCCGGGTCGCAGCGGGCCTGGACCTACGGCAGCGGCGTGGTGGAGATCCTGCTCGGCATCCTGGTGGCCAACCGCCGCACCCGACGACCGGCGGCGCTCGCCAGCGCGGGTCTGTTCGTGGCGGTCTTCCCGGGCAACATCAAGGCCGCTCTCGATGCCGAGGGCACCACCGAGACGGTCATCACCTATGCCCGTCTGCCGCTGCAGATCCCACTGGTGATCTGGGCTTTCAGGGTGTTCCGTCGAGCTAGTGGATGACGCCGTCCGCGAGCGTCGCTCGGCCGAGCTCGACCAGCGGACCGACCACGGCGTCGTAACCGTCGAAGCCGCCACCGACCATCGCTCCGGCCTTTGAGCGGGCCGCGATGCCGGCGCACACGACGGCCAGCTTGAAGAAGCCGAACGCGACGTACCAGGGCAGCGTCGACACGTCGAGCCCTGAGCGGTCGGCGTAGGTCTCGACCACCTCGCGTCGGGTCAGACAGCCGGCGAGACCGGTCACCTGCGGGACGATGACCCCTTGCGTGCGGAGCCCGGTTTCGTTCGCCTCGCCCCAGTAGACGAGCAGGATGCCGAGGTCGGCAAGCGGGTCGCCGAGGGTCGACATCTCCCAGTCCAGGACCGCGACGATCGTGCCGGGATCGGTCGGGTGCAGCATCGTGTTGTCGAGCCGGTAGTCGCCGTGGACGATCGTGTGGCGCTGCGTCTCAGGCCGCTGGTCGGCGAGCTGGACGGCCAGCGCGTCGAGCGCCTCCATGCCGTCGAGGCGGGTGGCGTCCCACTGCTTGCCCCATCGCGACACCTGCCGTGCGAGGTAGCCGTCAGGGCGCCCGAAGTCGCCGAGGCCGACGCGCTCGTAGTCCACTTCGTGCAGGGTCGCCAGGACGCTCACCAGTCCTTCGCAGACCGCTCGGCGCTGGTCTGGCCGGTCGGCATAGCCGGTCGGGAAGGCCTCCTTGACGATGTGGCCTGCCACGAGGTCCATGACGTAGAACGGCTGGCCGAGCACGTCGGCGTCGGTGCATAGGTGTCGCATCCGAGGCACCGGGACGGCGGTCTCGGCGAGCCCGGCCATCACCTTGTGCTCGCGCGCCATGTCGTGGGCGGTTGGCAGGATGTTGCCGAGCGGCGGGCGGCGCAGCACGACCGACCCGGCTGCCGAGTCGACCCGGTAGGTGAGGTTCGACTTGCCGCCGGCGATCAGACTGACGGCGCTGTCCTTCCAGGCAGGCTCGTCAAGAGCTGCTGCCAGATAGGGCCCCACGATCGCAGGGTCGGCGCCAGCCACGGGTTCGCTCATGGCAGCGACCCTAACGGGGCAGGTACGGGCGCGGCACCTAGGCTCGGCCCTCGTGCCCGTCCGTCTCGTCGACCGCCATCCGGTCGTGCCTGCCGATGCGCTGATCGCGTCGCTGGTGCCGCCGCCGCGGTTCGCCGACGTCCGCTTCGAGACCTACCTTCCAGACCGCGCGCAGCCGTCACAGGTGGCCGCGGTCGACAGCGTGCAAGCCTTCGCATCGACGCTGATGCCGGCCCCTCAGCGGCTGTTTCGCCGCGAGCCCGCAGCCGGTCGACCGGGGCTGTACCTCGACGGCGGCTTCGGAGTCGGCAAGACACACCTGCTGGCCGCCCTGTGGCACGCCGCCCCCGCTCCGAAGGCCTATGCCACCTTCGTCGAGCTCACCCACCTCGTCGGCGCGCTGGGCTTTGCCTCGGCGGTGACCGCGTTGTCGGGCCACCGGCTGCTGTGCATCGACGAGTTCGAGCTCGATGACCCCGGCGACACGGTGCTGGTCTCGACGCTGCTGTCCCGGCTGGTCGCGGCTGGGGTGCGGATCGCCGTCACGTCCAACACCCTGCCCGACGCGCTCGGTGAGGGACGCTTCGCCGCGAACGACTTCCAACGCGAGATCCAGGGACTGGCAGCGCACTTTGCCTCGCTGAGGGTCGACGGGGAGGACTACCGACACCGCGGTCTCGCCGCCGCCCCGCCGCCGTTGACCGACGAGGAGGTCGAGCGGCGGGCCACAGCCGAGCCGCGATCGTCGTACGACGCCTTCCCCGAGGTGCTCGACCACCTGGCCGGCCTGCACCCGAGCAGGTACGGCGGGCTGCTGGACGACCTCGTGCTGGTGTGCCTCGCCGGGGTTGCACCGGTTCTGGACCAAGCGGTGGCGCTGCGGCTGGTCGTGCTGATCGACCGCCTCTACGACCGTGACCTACCCGTCGTGGCCAGCGGAGTGCCGCTGGACGCGTTGTTCCTGGGGGAGCTGCTGCGGGGTGGCTATCGCAAGAAGTACCTGCGCGCGGTCAGCCGCCTCACCTCCCTCGCTCGGCAGGCGGGCAGGTCTTGAGCCGTCCATAGCGAACCTTGCGGGATGCCTCTTCGCCCTGCCCTTGCCCTGGCAGCCTTGACCGGACTGCTCCTCACTCCCCTCGCTGACGCGGCCGAGCCGGCGTTCGGTACGACGACGTTGTTCGCGGCCGTCCCGGCTCCCGGCCATGCCGACACCAGCCTGGTGCTGCCAGGTGGCGACGTCCTGGTGTCGACCAACCGCGGCGCGATGGGGTCGACGGGACCCAGCAAGCTGTTCCGCTACTCCGCCAAGGGTGTGCTGCTGCGCACCTACGAGGTGGCAGGGCAGGACCTTGCCGGGGACCACGGCACGATGGGGATGGCGCTGGACCAGCAAGGTCGGGTCTACGTCGCCGACTACGCGCCGCCGCGGGTCCTGCGCTTCGACCTTCGCACCGGCGCCCAGACCACCTACGCCACGCTGCCCGACTTGCCGGCCTGCAGCGGCGCCGGTCAACTGGCTCCGGCCGGTTGCGACAACGGCATCCCGGGCGGACTGCGACCGGACGCGAAGCCGTGGCCGGACGGGCTGGCCTTCCTGCGCGACGGCCGGCTGCTGGTGACCGACCTCGGCCAGGGCACGGTCTTCGTGGTCGCCAACGGCGGCGGCAGCGGGGTCGTCTGGCTCCAGGGTGCCGAGCTGCGCTCGACCTTCGGCCCCAACCAGCCGGTGATCACGCCGACCGGCGACCTGCTGCTCGACGTGACCGCCTCGACCGTGCCGGCCACTGCGGGGCGGGGCGTCCTCTATCGGGTGCCGATCGGCAAGGACGGCAAGGCCGGTGCGCCCACCCAGGTCTACGCCACCCGGCCTGGTGAGGGTCCGGACGGCTTCGCGCTCGGCAGGAGCGGCAAGGTCTACCTGCCGACGCTGGTCACCGACCGGGTCGCCGTCATCGGCCCCGACGGCCGCGAGGTCGACTCGATCGAGGCGCCGCAGTTCGATGCGCCCTCGTCGGTGACCTTCTTCGGGACCGACGTCCTGGTCACCAACCTCACGTACTTCACGAATGACGCCGCCCACGACCAGGTCCTGCGGGTCTCGGTCGGCGACCGCGGGGTGCCGGCGCTGCGCCCGGCGGTCGTGCGCTAGCGGTCAGCCGAGCTCGAGCACGGCGACGGAGTCCCCGTCGATCTCGACCCGACCAGCGGCGAAGACGAAGCCCGTCGTGCTGGCGAGCAGCACGCCGGTGGGGGAGCCGGGCAGGGGAACGACCTGGCGTCGGTCGCTGAGGTTGCACGCGATGGCGAGGGAGCCCCGCCGGACCACCAACCAGCGCTGCGCCTCGTCGTACGTCACCGCGACCAGATCCCGTCGTCCGTCGGACAGCTCGGAGCGGGACCGACGCAAGGCGATCAGGTCGCGGTACCACCGCATCATGGCCGCACCACGGTCGGTCTCGGCCGCTTTCCAGTCCAGCTGCGACGCGCGATACGTGGACTCGGCTTGCGGATCGGGGACGTCGTCGGTCGCCCAGCCGTGGCGGCCGAACTCTGCGCGGCGGCCGTCCCGGACCGCAGCTCCGAGGTCACCGCTGTGGTCGGAGAAGAACTGCCAGGGGGTCTGGGCCCCCCACTCCTCGCCCATGAAGAGCATCGGTGTGAACGGCGACAGCAACACCAGGGCCGCACCGATCTGGAGCCGACCGTCGGGGAGCGTGTGGGACAGCCGATCGCCGGTCGCGCGGTTGCCGACCTGGTCGTGGTCCTGCAGGTAGGTGACGAAGCGCCAGCCCTCCACAGCGGGGGGCACCGGCCGGCCGTGACTACGCCCGCGGAAGGACGACCAGCAGCCGTCGTGGACGAACACGTCCGTCAAGGCCTTCGCGAGGGTCTGCAACGAACCGAAGTCGGCGTAGTAGCCCGAACGTTCGCCGGTGAGCGTGGCGTGGACCGCGTGGTGCACGTCGTCGGCCCACTGGCCGTCCATGCCGAGACCACCCGTCTCATGGGGAGTCACCATCGCCGGGTCGTTGAGATCGGTCTCCGCGACCAGGAACAGCGGCTTGCCGACCTCCGCTGCCAGCGCACGCACCTCCACCGCGAGCTGCTCGAGCAGGTGCGTCGCCCGCTCGTCGACGAGCGCGTGCACGGCATCGAGCCGCAGCCCATCGCAGTGGAAGTCCCGGAGCCAGGACAGGCAGACATCGATCAGGAACTGTCGAACCTCGTCGGAGCCGGCCTGGTCGAGGTTGACCGCCGCGCCCCAAGGCGTCGTGTGCGCATCGGTCAGGTAGGGCCCGAACTCGGGCAGGTAGTTGCCGGCCGGACCGAGATGGTTGAGGACCACATCCATGACGACCCCCAGCCCCCGGGTGTGACAGGCGTCGACGAAGCGCTTCAACGCGTCCGGGCCGCCGTAGGGCTCGTGCACAGCCATCAGTCCGACCCCGTCGTAGCCCCATCCCCACCGGCCGTCGAAGGCATTGCAGGGGAGCAGCTCCACGACGTCCACGCCGAGGTCCACGAGGTGGCTCAGTCGCTCGATGGCGGCGTCAAGTGTCCCTTCGGGCGTGAACGTGCCGACATGCAGCTCGTAGAGCACGGCACCACGCAGCGGGAGGCCGCGCCACCCCTCGTCGCTCCACGCGAAGGCTGCGTGGTCGTAGGCCCGGCTCGGACCGTGAACCCCCTGCGGCAGCCAGGCGCCACGCGGATCCGGTCGGGGCGCACCGCCGTCGAGTGCGAACGCGTAGTCGCTGGCGAGGGGAACGTCGGTCGACCACCAGCCGCCCTCGTCAGCCGCCATCGGGCTGCGCTGCCCGTCGATCTCGACCTCGACCAGGGCGCACGAAGGTGCCCAGACCCGGACCGCGGTCACACTCGCTCCCGACGCAGGACTGCCACCGGGAACGCCGCCAGCAGCACGCCGAGGGGGACCCCACCCCCGTCGTGGACGGCGCCGGTGAGCTGGTCGCGCCACGGTCCGTCGGGCAGGGTCGCCGTCTCATCGCCCCACCCGTCGCGATGGACGGCAATAGCCCTGATCGGCACCACTGTCACGAATTCGTCGCCGCGCGTGAACGCCAGCGAGCGCGGGCCGGCGGGCAGCGGCGTGTAGGTCCCGCGCAGGAAGACGTCCGGGCTCTCCCGGCGCAGCCGCAGCACGGTCGCCACCAGGCGGAGCTTGGGATCGGCGGCAGTCAGGTCGTCGAGCTGCCGTTGCCGGTCTCGGAAGTCGACCGGCCGGCGGTTGTCGGGGTCGACGAGGGACAGGTCGGGCAGCTCGGTTCCCTGGTAGGTGTCGGCAACTCCCGGCATGGTGAGCTGCACCAGCTTCTGAGCCAGGAGCGTCGTCCGCCACGGGCCGTCGAGCCGCTGGACGAAGGACTCCAGGTCGCTGACGACGGCAGGGTCGGACAAGGCCGACCTGACATACCGAGCCACGGCGGCGTCGTACGCCGGGTCGGGATCCACCCAGCTCGTGTGGGCTTTGGCCTCCCGGGTGGCCTTCTCGACGTAGGCGGTGGCGCGCTCCGCCGACAGCGGCCACGCCCCGACCAGGGTCTGCCAGATCAGGTAGCGGGTCGGGGGATCGAGGTCGGGGTGGGCGGTGTCCCAGCGGGCCGCGGCCTGCCCCCACTCCTCGGGCACCTCGGAGAGCAGGACGAGGCGAGCGCGGACGTCCTCCGACCGCTTGGTGTCGTGCGTCGACAACGTGGTCATCGACAGCGGCCACTGCTGCTGCTGCGCCTGGCAGGCGGCGTGAAATTCGTCGACCGGCACGCCGAAGCGGCTGGGGTCCCCGCCGACCTCGCACAGCGCGGCCAGCCGCAGGTAGCGGTAGAAGGCAGTGTCCTCAACGCCCTTTGCCATGACCGGCCCGCAGGTCTGCTGGAAGCGCACGACCAGCTCCGGGGCATCACGCGTGCCCAGCAGGCACTCGTGCAGGGCGTCGATCTCGCTAGCCAGGTCGGGTCGGTTGCGGTGGGCGGTCTGGGCGGCGGCATCCAGGTGGCCCTGAGCGACGGCGTCAGCGGGACCCTGCGGTGGCAGGTAGGCGCGATACACGTCGAACGCCGCGAGCAGCTCCACGAGCGCCGGCTCGAGCCGCTCCTCGGGCAGGCCGCAGGCCTGGTGCGCCAACCGGGCGAGCCGAGCCACCTCGGGTCGCAGGACGCGGGCGAGTACGAGTCGCTTGGACTGCTCGACCACCGCGACGTAAGGCGTGGGATCGCGCTGCTCCCAGAGGCGGGTGAGTGCTGCTTCGCCGGCGGGGTCCACGAACAAGCCGAGCACCTGGTTCAGCGCGTCGTAGCCGGTGGTGCCGGCCGTCCGCCAGGTCGAGGGCAGGACCTCGCCGGGCTCGAGGATCTTCTCGACCACCACCCAGGAGTCACCCGTCGCCTCGGCGAGCGTCGCCAGGTAGCCCTCGGGGTCAGCGAGGCCGTCGGGATGGTCGATGCGCAGGCCGTCGATCACGCCGTCCTGGAGCTGCTGCAGGATCAGGGCGTGGGTCGCCCGGAAGACCTCGGGCAGCTCGACCCGGACCGCTGCCAAGGTGGTGACGTCGAAGAAGCGGCGGTAGTCCAGCGCATCGGCCGCGTCTCGCCAGTGGGCCAGCCGGTAGTGCTGGGCTCGCAGCGTGGCTAGCTTGTCGCCGGCGACGAAGGTGCCGGGTGCCACCGGCAGGACGTGCTCGTAGTAGCGGACCTCGTCAGTCGTGACCTCCAGCTCGTCCAGGCACAGCTCAAGCGGCTTGCCCAGGATCGGGACGAGCACCTTGCCGGGGTTGTCCGGCGAATCCCAGTCGACGTCGAACCACGAGGCGTACGGCGAAGCGCGACCCGCACGCAGCAGCGAGGTCCATGCGGCGTTCTGCTGCTCGGGCTCGCTCACCGCCATGTGATTGGGGACGATGTCGAGCACGACCCCGAGTCCGGCGGCCGCGCACGCCTCGACCAGCTGCAGGTAGGCGACCGGACCGCCCAGGTCGCTGTCGAGGCGGTCGTGGTCGACGACGTCGTAGCCGTGTCGGGAACCAGGCGCAGACTGCAGGTACGGCGAGCAGTACAGGGGGGTGACCCCCAGGGCCGCCAGGTAGGGCACGACCGCTGCGGCCGCAGCGAACCCGAAGTCTGGTGTCAGCTGGACCCGATAGGTGGACACCGGCACCGGCCGGCCCTCGGCCGGCAGGTGTCGCACTAGAACTCCCGACGGAGCAGCAGGATCGACCGCCCATCGACGTCGATCGAGTTGCCAGTCTTCACCGAGCGGGGATCGGCGTGGTCGCGCATGGGGGCGGCGGTGTCGAGCTCGACGACCCAGTGCTCACCGGCCCCGAGGTCCGGCAGGGTGAAGGCCAGCTCGTCGTGGTGGCCGTTGAACAGCAGGAAGAACGAGTCGTCCACTACCCGCTCACCCCGCTCATCGGGCTCCCTGATGCCCTCGCCGTTGAGGAAGACCGTGACGGACCTGGCGAACCCAGACTCCCAGTCGTCCTCGCTCATCCACTCTCCATCGGGGGTGAACCAAGCGATGTCATCGAGGTGGGTGCCCTTGACCGGACGGCCCTGGAAGAAGCGGCGGCGACGGAAGACCGGGTGCTGCTTGCGCAGCCCGGTCAGTCGCGCCACGAAGTCGGTGAGCACCTCGAAGTCGCGGGCCCGGTTCCAGTCGATCCAGGCGAGCTCGCTGTCTTGGGCGTAGACGTTGTTGTTGCCCTGCTGACTCCGGCCGAGCTCATCGCCGTGCAGCAGCATCGGCACGCCCTGGCTGAGCAGCAGGGTCGTGAGGAAGTTGCGCTTCTGCTGCTCGCGCAGCGCGAGAACGTCGAGGTCACTGGTCTCGCCCTCGACGCCGCAGTTCCAGGACCGGTTGTGGCTCTCCCCGTCGGCGCCGCCTTCACCGTTGGCGTCGTTGTGCTTGTCGTTGTAGGAGACGAGGTCGTGCAGGGTGAACCCGTCATGGGCGGTGACGAAGTTGATCGACGCAACCGGGCGTCGACCGTCTTGCTCGTAGAGGTCGCTCGAGCCGGTCAACCTCGATGCGAACTCTGCCAGGGTGGCCTCGTCGCCCCGCCAGTAGTCGCGCACGGTGTCCCGGTACTTGCCGTTCCACTCCGTCCACAGCGGGGGGAACTGCCCCACGTTGTAGCCACCCTCACCGATGTCCCATGGTTCGGCGATGAGCTTGGCCTGACTGACCACGGGATCCTGCTGGACGAGGTCGAAGAAAGCCGACAACCGGTCCACCTCGTGGAACTGCCGGGCCAGCGACGACGCGAGGTCGAATCGGAACCCGTCCACGTGCATCTCGGTCACCCAGTAGCGCAGCGAGTCCATGATCAGCTGGAGCACGTGTGGGTGCTTCATCAGCAGGGTGTTGCCGGTGCCGGTCGTGTCGTAGTAGTGGCCGAGGCTGTCTTCCACGAGTCGGTAGTAGGCCGCGTTGTCGATGCCCCGGAACGACAGCGTGGGGCCGCGGTGGTTGCCCTCGGCCGTGTGGTTGTAGACCACGTCGAGGATGACCTCGAGCCCCTCCGCGTGGAGGGCCTTCACCATCGCCTTGAACTCCTGCACCTGCTGCCCGGTCTGCCCTGACGCGTACTCGTCATGGGGGGCGAAGAAGCCGATGGTGTTGTAGCCCCAGTAGTTGCGCTGGCCGCGCTCGGTCAGGTGGCTGTCATGCACGAACTGGTGCACCGGCATCAGCTCGATGGCCGTGACCCCGATCCGCTTGTAGTGGTCGATCATCACGGGGTGCGCCAAGGCGGCGTAGGTGCCGCGGATCTCCTCGGGGATGCCCGGGTGGGTCTGGGTCAGGCCCTTGACGTGGGCCTCGTAGATCACGGTCTTGTTGTACGGCGTACGCGGGTGCCGATCGTTGTCCCAGTCGAAGTAGGGGCTGATGACGACGGACTTGCTCATGTGGGGGGCCGAGTCCTCGGTGTTGAACGAGTCCTCGTCGCCCCAGTTGTAGGAGAAGCAGGCCTGCGCCC
>JBKKBU010000302.1:0-3894 GCA_046713755.1 Mycobacteriales bacterium | reverse complement strand
GAGAGGGGGAAGGCGCCGGTCTCGGCTGTCGAACAGAACCGATCGTGAACTTCGACGCAGCGGGTCGTCTGCTGGCTGTCGAGTCCCTCGACCTTGGGCACCTACCGCCCGGCTGGTAGCCGGCACTTCCGATGATCACCAAGCCGTCGCCGATGTCCTTGAGCAGTCTGGGTGTAACCGGCCTTAGCCGGACAGTGCAGGCGCAGTCAGGGGGCCGTCATCAGCGAGAGGCGGATGCCCAGGGCACGCGCTGCCCTGTCGATCGGTGGATCGACCCGGATCACCAGCCAGCCGGCCGAGACACTGGGCGCCCCTGACGAGAACGATTCCTTGTTGTCGAGGCTCACCACCCATCCGACCGCCTGGTGGTCCACGGTGAGGACTGGGCTGCCGCTGTCGTTCGAGGAGGCGGCGGCGAGCATGTATGCGAGCTCGGGGTCCGACGTCGCAGTCAGTACGGCATCGCGGGCATCCTTGACCTGGGAGAGCCCGACGCCCCGTCCGATGTGTTGGACATCGGTCGGGCCAGTCGTGCTGCCGCGCAGGGTTCCCCTAGGGCCGCCGAGAACTTCGACGCGGGGGTTGCGTGGGACGCCGGCCGCGAGCCTGATGAGGGCGAAATCGCGACGTCGCCTCGTGTCGTGCTCGACGTACACCACGCGGCCCATCAAGCCTTGTCGTTCCATCCCGGCTTCCGCTCCCACCTCCACCGCGTAGGCGCAGTGCCCGGCCGTGCCGGCATAGGTGTGGCGGTCGCTGCCGCGAAACAGAAAATTGAGCGTGCAGTACGTGTCCCCGATTCTCACCCCGGCACCCGGTTGGGCCGTACGGCAGTCCGAGGGACTTGCCAACGTTGGAACGAAGGCAGTGTCCCGACATGGACTGTCACCCCGGGCATCACCGGCTACCGGCAGCAGCAGCGCGACCAGACCACCGGCAAGCAGGAAGCGAAGCACATGGGCCCTCGAGGGCATGTGGTTCAAGCCTTCTCTGGGCCGGGTCCGAAGGCGCATGCGGCCATGGCCACTGCCACGCCGGTCAGACACCGAAGACAACGAGTTGGCACATGAACCCCCGGCCGCGGGTCGGCTGGGCGACCCCAACAAACGGGATAGTTCCACACGGAACCCGATCTTCCTGCTGATGCGGCAAGACCGAGTTGAAGTGCCGTTCCTCATGCGCTGAGAGGTGGGCGCTATCAACATGCTCGTGAACGATGAGGCGATCCACCCGACTCGGGATTGAGCGTTGCGCGTCCCGCTTGCCGCTCGCCGCTTGGCGCGTTGAACCGCACTCGGTAATCAGTCGAGCAACGTGAAGAACAGCCAGGCCCAGGGCTCGGCCAGCAGGTTCTCCAGCCACTCTGGACGGAAGATCAAGTACGCGATGCTCCCGGGAAGACCTAAGCATCCGACGCACCCCAGCACCTTCTGCCTAGGAGTCCGATGGCTCAATAGGGTGATCAAGCCCGCGAGGGAACCGGCAGAGGCCACAGCCAATCCGGGGCCGACGCCTAGGAATGCAGGGAACAGTAAAAGAAGCCCGAACCATCCGAGAAGGATGGAACCGATGGGCAGGCCCCAGGCCGCGAGTTCCCAGCCCTCCTCCTTGATCACGCCCCGAGAATAGGTGATGTCGCTACACGTGGTCGGCATCAGAACCTCGAGGCTCGAGGTTGGCGTGCGGGATGGGGGCGTCGACCAGCCTCGCGGCTATGAAGGCCTGCAGCGACTGCATGTCCTGGCCGTAGCAGAAGGCGACCTGCTCTTCCGCCTCGTCCACCGGACCTTCGATCTCACCCAGCCCGAGGCGCGACGCCTCGCGAGACAGGTCGTCCAAGAATGCCGCCAGCTCGTCAATGCGGTCACCGATGCTCGCCGAGTTCCACGCGATGACCAATGTCTGGTCGGCCTCGCTTTCGCCGGGGTTCAGTACCCGTTGCCCAGCCTGCACGGGAGCCAACAACTGTGCCGCCTCCTCGTACGCGGTCGGCAAAAGTTCAAGCGCCTGGTCGAAGTCGCGCTCGCTCAGCGCCGCGAGCTCTCGAAGGGCAGGGCCGTCTGTACCCAGGGCCAGCACATGAGCAGCAGCAAGGTCGGGTGACAGGCGGGCGGTATACGGCGCGGTCAATGCCTCGTACAGGTCCTCAAGCGTCGGCTCCGGCATCTGCTGATCCAAGCGCAGAGCCACCTGGACGTCGGAGCACGTGCAGGTGTCAGGTGTCAAGGGAGGCGGACGGAGCCGGGGCAGGCACGTCCCGTACATGCCGGTGATCAGCCCCGACGGCACGCCGTCGTGATCATCGCTAAGTGATGCCATAACGGGGCGGGGCCTCCGCTCCTGTGGTTCTCCGAGGATTCTCGGAGTGCTCACAACACCGTTAGAAGAGGAGGCCCAGCGGTGAGGAATGCCGCTCCTCGTTGTGGCAGCTGGCCCTAGCCGGTGCCCCTGTTCGCGTCGACCCCGCTGGACGTGGACATGCGCGTTAGGGGATGGTGGTACGACAAAGGGGGCGACATGGATCGCAAGAGCATCGGGATCACACCCGAGGACGTGGCTGTGACGCTCGCTGTCCGGGATGACCTCGGTCCCGGCCACGAACCTGCCGTGATCGCCGAGTTCTTGGACCGCGTCGGCAGCGCCATTGATGAGCGTGTTGATCAGCGCGTATTTGCCGCCAGCCAGCCCCGCGAGCGCGCCGCGTCGCACCTGCCGGTCGCCTCGTTGGCTCTCGGCATTCCGATCACTGCCATCGCCGCGTCCCACGGAGTCACGTCAATGGTCGTTGCTTGGGCCGGCATCGCTTGCGTCAATCTCGCCGACGCCCTCCGCCGATAGGTGCCGTTAGCCATTCTCCGGCAGGAAGTACGTGTCACCTACGACCACGCGGATGCGGTGCTCACGGGCTAGCTCCTCGACCCATTGGCGAACCTCATCCAATGTCCCTAGTCGAAGCTGCACCGTCGGACCGTCCGCCGACAGCCAGCTTCCAGCGAGCCAGTCCGGCCAGCCATCACGGAGGACCAACTTGCGGAAAGCGTCGAGGCGTTCGGCCGCGTCGGCGTCCATGCTGCGGACCGTACCTCGCGCTGTCGTGCGCGGCTGCCCTACCGTCCCGACTATGGCTTTGGTGCGACTGATGGTGCTTGCCATGCTGCTGACCGCCTGCGGCCGGGTGGCTCCTTCCGGCTCGACGCCGGACCCGTCCACAACGACGTACTACTGCGGCTCCTACGAGTCCCAGTCGCCGGGCACCGTGACGTCTTTCCCGCCCGCTCCCTGCTGACCGTAGGTAGGTGCTGCTCCCGGTCCCTCGCAGTTTGATGTCGCGGTGCGCATCGACGACGAGCACCTCGTTCCACTGGCGACCGGCGAGTTGATGACCCTCCGGGCCGGCCTCGCTGCCTACCTAAGAGAGGTCGCCGGACATCGCGCCGAGGACGACGGCGCTAGCCATCCTGAAGAGGAGTGGGAGGCGATGAAGCGCGAGGTCGGGGAACTGCTGTGGCGGCTGGAGGAAGCCTCAGTGCCGCCTGGGTCAGACATCAATTGAGGGTCGCTTTCGGTAGCGCGTTGTAGACCTCGCGGGCGATGTTCCGCCGCTCCGCAGGGGTGCCCTTCTTGGTCGCCGCGGCGGAGGGTGGATCAGTGCCGCAGCCGACTCGCGACGCCATGATCAATGGGTCCGTACTGCTGTCTGGCTGGGCATGGGTAGGTGAAGCGCAGGGTGCGTGGTTGGGCTCGTCGGGTCCGGGCGGGCTGGTCAACCGTCTCGGGTGGCGAGTCGGTGTCGAGGTAGCCGTGTGGTCCGAGCCGTCGGCCGTCGCGCAGGGTGAGGCCGTGGCCGTCGTGGACGCGGGTGTGGCAGCGCAGGCAGAGCGGCAGGCTGTTCGC
>JBKKBU010000301.1:0-3115 GCA_046713755.1 Mycobacteriales bacterium | reverse complement strand
CGAGATCCACAGCGTCTACGCGTGGGATGCCGGCGACAAGGCCTACGCCGTGATCGTCGACAACGAAGAGGGCAAGGACGTCGACATCCTCGACATCACCAACCCGAAGCAGCCGCAGCTCATCGCGGAGTACGACCTGGACGAGACCTTCCCGCAGATCAAGCAGGCCGCGCCGAGCAACCTGGTGGAGATCTTCCTGCACGACATGGTCGTCAAGGAGATCGGCGGCCGGCAGGTCATGCTGCTGTCCTACTGGGACGCCGGCTACGTCAAGGTCGACGTGACGGACCCGCTCGCCCCGACCTACCTCGCCGACAGCGACTTCACCAACCCTGACCCGGAGGCGGCGGAGAGCGGCCTCACGGTCCCGCCGGAGGGCAACGGCCACCAAGCCGAGTTCACCAGCGACAACCAGTACGTCGTCGGCGCCGACGAGGACTTCGCGCCCTACGCGCTGCTTGCCCGTAACGTCGACGACGCCAACGACATCGACGCCAGCCAAGGCAGCAACACCCGACGGCTGACCGAAGGCCAGACCATCACCGGTGGCTCGGTCTTCTTCGGCCGAGGCTGCAACGGTGACCCGGCCGCCGTGGGCGGTGGCGCCGGGACGCAGATCGCCGTGGTCGAGCGCGGCCTGTGCCCCTTCACCGAGAAGGTCGCCAACGTGATCGCTGCCGGCGGTTACGAAGCGGTGCTGGTCTTCAACCGCACCGGGACCGACGCCTGTGACGAGTCCCTCGGGATGAGCGTCGAGGGCGACATCCCCACCTTCGGGGTGGCGCCGCGCAGCCAGGGCTTCGCGATCTTCGACACGGCGTACAACAACGCCGCGTGCCTGGGCGGGACCGGACCGGCCGCGCTGCCGGTGACGCCGGGGACGCCGGGCGACACGCTGACCTTCTCGTCGTACTTCGACGGCTGGGGCTACGTGCACCTGTTCCGCAACTCGGGCGGCAAGATGACCGAGCTGGACACCTACGCCATCCCGGAGGCGCACAACCCGGCCTTCGCGGAGGGCTTCGGTGACCTGTCCGTCCACGAGGTTGCGACGTCGCAGGTGACCGCCAACCGGCTCTACTTCTCCTACTACGCGGGAGGCATCCGGGTCGCGGACATCGAAAACGACAAGATCGTCGAGAAGGGCCACTACATCGCAGAGGGTGGCAACAACTTCTGGGGCGTCGAGACCTTCCAGCGGGGCGCCCAGGAATCCCGCGCCGCGAGTGACCGCGACTCCGGCCTGTGGATCTTCAAGTACACCGGCTGAGGAAGCAACGCTGAGGAAGGGCCGGCTCGGGCACGGGCCGGCCCTTCGTGCGTCTCAGGCAAGGACGAGGCAGGAACTACGCAGGCGTACGGCGAAGCAGGCACGCACACCGCCTCGAACGGAGCTAGTCGTGCAGCTGCCCCCTCTTGACCGCCGCGCCTTCCTGCGCCGCTCGGCCTACGCCGGCCTGCTGGGCGGGGCCGGCCCGCTCGCCACGCAGTCCTTCGGCGCAGCCCCCGCGACGGTGGTCAAGGCCGACGGCGCGACCTTCGCTCGGGTCCGGCCGCGCACCCTGGCGCAGGCCCAGGCGCTGCTCGAGTTCGACGACACCCACCGGATCTTCCCGGACGGCTCGATGGAGTTGCTGCTCTGGCCGGGCGACCGGGCGCGCCTCGACAAGCTCGGCGTCGACTACCAGGTCACCGAGTCCCAGCCGAGCGGTCCCGCGCCGGGCCGCACCTCCGGGCTGCCGCTGCAGCCCGGCGAGCGCGCTGGTGGCTACCGCAGGCTCGGCGACTACTACGCCGACATGCAGATGCTCGCGACCAAGCACCCCAAGCGCGCCCGCATGGTCAAGCTGCCGGAGAAGTCGCTCGAGGGCCGCGACATGTTCGCCCTCGAGATCGCCGACGACGCGGTGAAGGCGGCCACCGACGGCCGCCCGACGTTCTTCGTCGACGGCGTCCACCACGCCCGCGAATGGCCGTCGTCGGAATACACGATGATGTTCGGCTTCGACCTGCTCGCCGCCTACGGCAAGGAGGCCCGGATCACCAAGCTGCTCAAGAAGATCCGCGTCGTCATCGTTCCGGTGGTCAATCCCGACGGCTTCAACCACTCGCGTGAGGGCGTCGCCCAGCACACCATCTTCGAGGCCCCACTGGGCATCGCCGGCCTCGACACCTACTGGCGCAAGAACAAGCGGTCTTTCACCAACGCGCTCTACGCCGCGGGCAAGACCACCAGCTACGGCAACGCCGACGCCCACGGCACCGACCCCAACCGCAACTACCCGATGTACTGGGGCGGCGAGGGCGGCGGCTCGGACAAGCACGGCCAGACCTACGGCGGCGCAGCCCCCTACGCCGAGCCCGAGGCCCGCAACATCTCCGGCTACCTCAAGGCCCACCAGGTCACGGCCTACCTCACCAACCACACCAGCGGCCAGCTCTGCATGCGGCCGTGGGGCTACACCGCCGACGACTCGCCGGACGGCCCGTTCCAGGAGGCCCTCGGCGAGCGGATGTGCGACGTGCACGGCTACCGCAACCAGATCGGCCTGTCGCTCTACCCGACGGCCGGCACCAGCCGCGACTGGTCCTACGCCGCGCTGCGCACCATCGTCTACACCTTCGAGCACAACCAGCAGTTCCACCCCGACTACGCCTCGGAGATCCCCAAGACCTACGCGCTCAACCGGCCGGCCTGGCTGATCCTCGCCGAGGCAGCAGCCGACCCGCGCAACCACGGCGTGATCAAGGGACAGGTTGCCGGAGCTCCCGCGGGCGCCACCGTCACGCTGACCAAGTCCTTCAAGACCCCGACGTCGGTCGAGGTCAAGGCCAAGAAGGACGGTGGCATCGCCGAGTCGATCAAGACCGTCACCAAGGTGGGTGCCGACGGCAGCTTCGAGATCCACGCCAACCCGTCGACCCGCCCGACGACCATCCAGGACAAGCGTCCCAAGGAGTTCTGGACCGTCACGATCACCGCCCCTGGCCAGGGCAAGGTCACCCGCAAGGTCCATCTCGACCGCGGCACCAAGGTGGATCTGGGCCGCATTAACCTCTAGCAGTACGACGTGTGCGGGTCTCGCTCCCGTCGTACGCCTCCCACTTTGGAGCT
>JBKKBU010000300.1:0-6239 GCA_046713755.1 Mycobacteriales bacterium | reverse complement strand
GACATCTCTCGCACGGCACCAGGCTAGCCAGGCCGGGAGCGCCGCTACCCTGGTTCGATGCAGGCGCTGTTGGTGGTGAACCCGAAGGCCACCGCGACGACCGCCCGCACCCGCGACGTACTCGCCCATGCCCTCGCCAGTGAGATCCGGCGCGAGGTCGTCGAGACCAAGGCGCGCAACCACGCGACCGAGCTGGCCAAGCGCGCCGTCGAGGACGGCCTGGACCTCGTCGTCGCCCTCGGTGGGGACGGCACCGTCAACGAGGTGGTCAACGGTCTGCTCAGCACCGGTCCCCGGCCCGGGCTGCCGGCGCTCGCCGTGGTCCCTGGGGGCAGCACCAACGTCTTCGCCCGCGCGCTCGGCCAGGCCGGCACAGCGGTGGAGGCGACCTCGGACCTGCTCGAGGCCATCCGGCTGGACCGACGGCGCAGCATCGGACTGGGCCGCGCCGACGATCGCTGGTTCACCTTCTGCGCCGGCTTGGGCCTGGACGCCGAGGTCGTCCGGCGCGTCGAGGACCGTCGCACGGACGGCCGCACGTCCACTCCTGCGCTGTTCGTCCGCGAGGCACTGGCGCAGTTCTTCCGGGGCACCGAGCGCGACGTCCCCGCACTGCGCCTGGTCCGTGCCGGCGTCGAGACCGAGCAGCTCGGCCTCGCGCTGGTCTGCAACACCTCGCCGTGGACCTACCTCGGGACCCGCCCCGTCGTGCCCTGCCCTGATGCCTCGTTCGAGACCGGCCTGGACGTCTTCGGCCTGCGCTCGCTCGGGACGCTGTCCACCCTGCGCCACCTCCGGCAGATCCTCGCTACCGACGGCCGCCCCAGGGGTCGCGCCCTGCTGGCGCTGCACGACCTCACCGACTTCACCGTCACCGCGGACCGCCCACTGCCCCTGCAGGTCGACGGCGACGACCTCGGTGACCGGTCCGCAGTGCGTTTCACTGCCGTGCCGAACGCGCTCGAGGTCCTCGTCTGACGTCGTAGGAGTGACCTCGGCCACAGTCGGCACGGGACAGCCCGGCACGATCCGACTCGGACGTGACGAAGCCGACACCCCGTGAGGTCTCCCAGCCCGGTGATCCGCTTGCCAGCGTGCAGCCCCGGTGCAACGCTGGCAGCACGCCCGAACGGGGTTCGGAATGCACCTCGCATGCCGACCCCGCCCGGGCTAGTGTTCGCGGCGCTCCGGCGTCCACACGCACCGCACGCTCACAGCACCACCACCCCGCCGCAGCCGGCGTCGGGGTCGCGGCTCGACCCGCCCAGCCTCCCCCGGGGCCACGGGTCGCCGATGAAGGAGTTGGACCGCATGGACTGGCGTCACCGCGCACTCTGCCTTGACGAAGACCCGGAGCTGTTCTTCCCGATCGGGACGACCGGGCCCGCGGCCGTGCAGGTCGACGAGGCGAAGGCCGTCTGCCGGCGCTGCACCGTGACCGAGGACTGCCTGACCTGGGCCCTCGAGTCCGGTCAGGACGCCGGCGTCTGGGGCGGGACCAGCGAGGACGACCGGCGCGCCCTCAAGCGCCGCACCCGCGCCCGCACCGGCTGACCGTGCGCGAGACCTGGGTCTCCCCGCCCGTCGTCGCTCGCGAGGTCGCACCTGCATGGGTGGCGGTCTGGCGGTTCCGGGCCCTCGCCGTCGCCCTCCTGGCGATCTTCGTTCTGCTGCTCTACCAGCTGTTCCAGCAGTTCTCCGGTGCCAACGCGCAGGACCCGGGACTCGACGCACTCGTGGTCGCGCTCACGGTCGCCTTCCCGGGCCAGGCCTGACGTACGCCGAAGGCCGCGCGCTCCCGTCGTACTCACTCCCGGTCGTCAGCTCGGCCCGTCGGCAGCCTCCTCGGCGAGCGGGATGCTGAGCCTGGCCTGCGTACCCACCTCCCCCGGCACGACCTCGAGGGTCCCGCGCAGCTCGCCGTCGACGAGGGTGCGCACGATCTGCAGACCGAGGCGCGTGGACGCGGCAACGTCGAAGCCGGGCGGCAGCCCGCGCCCGTTGTCGGCCACCACGACGTCGAGGCGGCCTGGCCGGCGGTCGGCCCGGACTTCGATGACGCCCTCGCGGTCGGGGAAGGCGTGCTCGACGGCGTTCTGGACGAGCTCGGTGAGCACCATCGACAGCGGCGTCGCCACCTCGGCGGCCAGCACCCCGAAAGAGCCCTGCCGGACCACCTTGACGTGCGACTCGGGCGCCGCGACCTCGGCGCACATCGCCAGCACCGTGTCAGCGATCCCGTCGAAGGCGACCAGCTCATCGAGCGATCGCGACAGGGTCTCGTGGACGACCGCGATCGAGGCAACCCGACGGACCGATTCCTCCAGTGCGCTGCGGGCATCTGGGTCAGTCATGCGGCGCGCCTGCAGGCGCAGCAGGGCCGCGACGGTCTGCAGGTTGTTCTTCACCCGGTGGTGGATCTCGCGGATCGTCGCGTCCTTGCCGAGGATCTGGCGGTCCCGGCGGCGGACCTCGGTCACGTCGCGCAGCAGGACGATCGCGCCCCGCGGCTCGCCGCCCGGCACGAGGGGCAGCGCCCGCAGCAGCACGGTCGTGCCCTGCCCCTCCACCTCGGACTCACGTGGCTCCCGGAAGCGCAGCACCGCAGCCAGCGCCGCTGACCCGCGTGGCTCGTCGAGCCCCGGACCCGCCGACAGCCGGCTGATGGTGTGGCCGAGGTGTGCCCCGATGAGATCGCCGGTGACCCCGAGTCGCCGGGAGGCGGACAGCGCATTGGGGCTGGCGTAGACAACGTGTCCGGTGCGGTCCAGCCGCAGGAAGCCGTCACCGACCCGTGGGCTCCCCTCCGGATCGGGAGCGTCGGAGAACGGGAAGGAGCCCTCGCTCACCATCTGCAGCAGCTCACCGGCGGCGGTGAGGTAGGACAACTCGAGGTGCGAGGGCATCCTGGCCGCCGCCAGGTTGGTGTCGCGTGACAGCACCGCGATCGTGCGGGCGTCACTGCGCACCGGGACCGCCTCCTGCCGCACCGGGACCTTCTGGCGCCATTCCGGCTCGCCCTCCCGGACGATCCGGCCCTCCCGATACGCCCGCTCCACCCGCTCCGGAGCGGCCAGCTCGCTACCGACGACGTCATCGGGGTAGGTCGTGGGGCCAGTCGTCGGCCGCATGTGGGCCACGGCGAGCCAGGCGCCCTCCCGGGTCCGCACCCAGAGCACCAGGTCGGCGAAGGACAGGTCCGACACGAGCTGCCATTCGCTCACCAGCCGGTGCAGCCGGTCGACGTCGGCGCTGCCCAGGTCGGTGCGGGCCCGCACGAGGTCGGAGAGGGTCGACATGGCGGCGAGCCTAGAGTCGCGCAGGTGAGCCCTGTGGAAAGCCTGGTGGAGCGCGACCTGGCTGCCGGCTGGCACCCCTTCACCCAGCACGCCCTGTGGCCGACAGACACGCCGCTCGTCATCGACCGGGCCGAGGGTCGGCACCTCGTGACGACCGACGGCCAGCGGCTGTTCGACGGGGTCTCCTCGCTGTGGGTCACGGTGCACGGCCACCGGGAACCGGCGCTGGATGAGGCGCTGCGGGCCCAGCTCGACAAGGTCGCGCACTCGACGTTCCTGGGGCTCACCCACGAGCCAGGCATTGAACTCGCTGAGGCGCTGCTCGAGACCGCCCCGTGGGCCGGCAAGGTCTTCTTCGCCGGCGACGGCTCCTCGGCGACCGAGGCGGCCGTCAAGATGGCCTTCCAGGCAGCCGTGCAGCGCGGCCAGCACCGACCTCGGGTCGTCGGGCTGCGGGAGGGCTACCACGGCGACACCCTGGGAGCGGTCAGCGTCGGGCACAGCGAGCTGTTCCACGCGGCGTACCGGCCACTGCTGCTCGACGTGCACCACGCCGGGTCGCCGGGGGTCCGGGCCCCTGGCCAGTCACCCCCAGCCCGCGCCGCCGAGGTCCTCGCCGAGCTCCGGTCCTGGATGGCTGTGCACGGCCACGAGGTCTGCGCCGTGGTCGTCGAACCCCTGGTGCAGGCCGCCGCCGGGATCCTCACCCATGACCCAGCCTTCCTGCGGGGTGCCCGGGCGCTGTGCGACGAGCACGGCGCGCTGCTCGTCGTCGACGAGGTGGCCACCGGAGTCGGTGCCACCGGGACGTTCTGGGCCGTCGAGCAGGCCGGCATCACCCCTGACCTGCTGGCCTGCGGCAAGCGGGTCACCGGCGGCTACCTGCCGCTGTCCGCGGTGCTCGCGACCGACGAGGTCTACGCCGCCTTCCTGGGTGACGCGACGTCCGGCCGGACCTTCTTCCACGGCCACACCTACACCGCCAACCCGCTGTCCTGCGCAGTGGCGCTGGCCAACCTGCGCCTGATGGCCTCCCGCCGCACCGTCGCGCACGCCGCGGCGCTCGGCGAGCGGCTCGGCGCGGGGCTCGCCGACCTGACAGCGGCCGACGGGGTGGTCGAGGTACGCCGACTCGGCACGATGACCGGCATCGAGCTCGCTCCCCTGGCCGGTGAGGACCGAGTGGGGCTTCGGGTATGCCGGTTGGCGCGCGAACGCGGGGTGCTCATCCGGCCGCTCGGACCCGTGGTGGTGCTGATGCCTCCGCTCGGCTCGACCCACCAGGAGATCGACGACCTGGTGGGAGTCGTGACCTCTGCCGTGCGCGACATCCGCTGAGCTCGAGCGGGATCGGTAGCGTCGGGGTCGTGACGGACGCGCTCGGATGGCTGGCTGACGCCGCAGCCGCCCGCTCGGCTGCGGGCCTGCACCGGGTCCTGACCGCGCGGCCGCCTTCCGACGCGAACCTGGACCTGGCCTCCAACGACTACCTAGGCCTGTCCCGGCATCCCGAGGTGGTCGAGGCCGGGATCGCGGCCCTGCGGTCCTACGGGGCCGGGTCGACCGGCTCTCGACTCGTGACGGGCAGCACCTTGCTCCACGACGCGCTCGAGCAGGCGCTCGCGGCGCACGTGGGCGTGTCGGAGGCGCTGGTGTTCTCCTCCGGCTACCTCGCGAACCTCGGCGCTGTGGCAGCACTCGCCGGACCTGGCACCCTCATCGTCAGCGACGCCGGCAACCACGCCTCCCTCGTCGACGCCTGCCGCCTGTCACGGGCCCGGGTCGTCGTCGTCCCGCACGCCGACGTGGCAGCCGTCGAGATGGCCCTGCAGGGCCGCCCGGAGGAGCGCGCCCTGGTCGTGACGGACGCGGTGTTCTCGGTCGACGGCGACCTCGCTCCGCTCGGTGCGCTGCACGATGCCTGCCGTCGGCAGCGCGCCGTCCTGCTCGTCGACGAGGCTCACGCGCTCGGAGTGGTCGGTCCCGTCGGTGCCGGGGCAGCGAACCTCGCCGGGCTGGCCGGGGAGCCCGACGTCGTCCTCACCGTCACGCTGGCCAAGGCGCTCGGATCGCAGGGTGGAGCCGTGCTCGGCCCCGCCGGCCTGCGCGACCACCTCGTCGACACGGCCCGTGCCTTCGTCTTCGACACCGGCCTGGCTCCAGCGTCGGCGGCGGCCGCCCACGCTGCTCTCGGACTGGTGCGGGCAGACCGGGTCGCGGCCCTTCGTCGTACGACGGTGGCACTGGCCGCTGCGCTGGGAGTCGCCCCGGCGGCCGGCGCGGTGGTTGCGGTGCTGATCGGTGACCCGCACGCCGCGGTGGCGGCCCAGACCGCCTGCCTGGCCGAAGGGGTGCGGGTCGGCTGCTTCCGGCCGCCAGCTGTGCCGGACGGGCGATCCTGCCTGCGGTTGACCGCCCGCGCCGACCTGGCACCGGCCGACCTGCAGCGGGCCGCCCGGGTGGTCCGGACCGTCGCAGGGCTGGACTGAGCAGCGCCGATCGGTCAGTCGGCGGGGCGGGGACTGGGCGTCAGGCGGGATGCCAGCCAGGTCACACCGGCCGGGTCGGCCCGGTGGTCGCGCCAGCCCTCGATGAGGGCGTCGAGGTCGTGCTCGGTCGCCACCACAGCCAGCACCGTCACATCGGTGCAGTGCGCGGGATAGCCGGCCAGCCGGCACAGGTAGAGCTCACCGGTCTCGGCGAGCCAGGCCAGCCGCCAGGCATCCTCGGAGCCCGGCCGGCGCCAGGTGGCCCCCAGGTCGACCTCTGCCGAGGTCCGGCGGCGCGGGTCGCCGGCGATGAACGCCGCTTCGTCGGGCCAGGTCGTGGTCGCGAGGGCGGCCCCGTCAGGGACGGGAGGAACGGTGATCGAGGTAGCGGTGTCGGGATCCAGCGGAAGAGCAAGCACGGGGGCCTCCTGCGATCGAACCGGTACTGCTC
>JBKKBU010000299.1:0-4415 GCA_046713755.1 Mycobacteriales bacterium | reverse complement strand
CGGTGTCGCCGAACACGGGAATCCAGCCGAGCGTGGCGTTGAGGAACTCCGAGGTCGGGATGATCTTGCCGTTGAGGTAGGCCAGGCCCCACAGCCCGTAGACGACGCTCGGCACTGCGGCGAGCAGGTCGACGAGGTAGCCGAGGAAGCCGGCGAGCTTGCGCGGGGCGTACTGCGTGATGAACAGCGCCACCCCGATGGCGACCGGGACGGCCAGGATCAGCGCGATGATGGAGCTCACCACCGTGCCGTAGGCGAGCGCTGCGATGCCGAAGACGACCGGCATCCGCGGGTCGTCGGGCTCGGGCAGAAAGCGCTTCTCGGTGAGGAAGTTGACGGTGTTGGCCTGCAGCGAGGGAACGGCCTCGTAGACGAGGAAGACCGTGATGGCGCCGATGATCACGAGCAGTGAGATGCCGGCTGCGGACGAGAGCCCCTGGAAGACGCGGTCACCCCGCTTGGCTGGGCCGCCGCTGGTTGACACCGCAGTGATCGGGTCAGGGCCAGGGACAGTCCCGGGAGCGGGCCTGCCGGTGGTGCCGGTGCTCATGCGGGCAGTCTGCCCTCCTCGGTCAGGACGCCGAACACGCCCCTCCCGATGGTGTCGGGAGGGGCGTGGTCCAGGTCGTCGGTGGCGCCGTTGGTCGGTCAGGCCAGTGCGGCGATGGCGGCGGTCACCTGTGCGATGAGCGGCGCCGGAAGCGGGGCGTAGTCCAGGCTCTCCGCGGCCGTCTGGCCACCGTTGGCGCTGTAGGTGAGGAACTTCTTCAGCACCTCGAGCTTGGCGGCGTCGGTCCCCTTGGAGCAGACGATGGCGTAGGTGACGCCCGTCAGCGGGTAGGCACCGGCGCCGAGGGCGGCGTAGTCGAACTTCAGCGTGAGGTCGCCCGTGGTCGGAACCGTGACCGACTCCAGCGCCTTGGTGACGGTGGCCGCGGTGAGCTCGGCGTACTCGCCACCGGCGTTCTTCACCTTCGCGACGCCGAGAGCGGCGCCCTTGGCGAAGGACAGCTCGACGTAGGTGACAGCGCCCTCGACGCCGGCGACGGCCTGCGTCACACCGTCGGACTTGGCCGCGCCCTGGACGACTGCCGGCCAGTCGACCTCCTTGCCGCTGCCCAGCTTCCAGTCCGCGCCGGCGGTGGCCGTGACGAACTTCGTGAAGATGTCCGTGGTGCCCGACGAGTCGCTGCGGTGCACCGCGGTGATCTTGGTGCTCGGGAGCTTCGCGGCCGGGTTGTCGGCCTTGACAGCGGCGTCGTCCCAGGTCTTGACCGTGCCCTGGAAGATGCCCGCGAGGGTCTTCGGGGAGAGCTGCAAGCCCTCGACGCCGGCCAGCTTGTAGGCCACGGCGACACCACCGGTGGTCACCGGAAGGTGGACGGCCGGGGCACCGCAGCGCTTCGTGGCCTCGGCCTGCTCGGTGTCCTTGAGGATCGCGTCAGAGCCGGCGAAGTCGACGGTGGCCGCGGTGAACTGCTTGATGCCCGTGCCGGACCCGACGCCCTGGTAGTCGACAGTCGCGCCGCTGCACGCCGCCGTGAAGTCCTTGATCCACTGCGCGACGATGTTCTTGGCGAACGACGAGCCGGCGCCCTTGAGGTCACCGGTGCCGCAGGCGATGGCGCTGCCCGACGCGCTGGGGGTGCCGCTGGTGCTCGGGTTCGTCTGGGTGTCGCTGCCACAGGCAGCCAATGCGAGGGCACCGGAGAGCACGAGGCCGACGGTCTTGCCGGACTGCGAGAGCTTCACGGGGGGTCCTTCCTGGTCGGAGGTCCGCTGGGTGCGGCGGATTGATCTCGACGGTAGGAAGCAGAAGTAGCCATGACGCCCGTCCCGGATGAACGGCAGGTGAACGCAGCCCTAACGTCCAGTGGAGTGGACAGGCCTCGAGCGTGGCCAGCAGGTGAACTGGGTCACAGGGCCCGATCGAGCAGCTCCCGGACCCGCACTTCGACGTCGGCCACGATGCGGCGGACCGTGTCGAGGTCTTGCCCCTTCGGGTCGTCGATCAACCAGTCCTCGTAGGCCTTGCCGGGGATCACCGGGCAGGTCTCCCCGCAGCCCATGGTGATCACGTAGTCAGCAGCGGCCACCCCGTCGTACGACAAGAGGGTGGGGGTGTGGTCGGAGGTGGACAGGCCGCGCTCGGCGAGGACCTGCGCGACGACGGGGTTGACGCCCCCGCCTGGCTCGGAGCCGGCCGAGCGGACGTCGACTCGATCGCCACCCAGGTGCTGGGCGAGGACCTGGGCCGCGACCGACCGGCCGCTGTTGTGGATGCAGGCGAACAGGATGACGGGTGCGGTCATGAGACAGGCTCCAGGTCTCGGGTCAGGGCGGCGACGGTGGCCCGCGGGTCCGGGTAGAGCACCTTGACGGTCGCGAGGGCGATCGCGCCACCGACGAGCTGCATCACCACGAACATCGGGACGGACGACGGCGCGATGCCGGCGAAGGTGTCCGACAGGGGGCGTGCCGCTGTGATGGCAGGGTTGGCGAACGACGTCGAGCTGGTGAACCAGTAGGCGGCGGTGAGGTAGCCGCCGACGGCGTAGGCGACGTGAGCGGTGCCGCTCCTCAGGCAGCCGAAGATGACGACCACGAGCCCGAAGGTGGCGACCACCTCGCCGGTCCAGAGCCCGGTGGTGTCGCGCTGGTGGGTGCTGATGTCGATGGCGGGCAGCTCGAACATCAGGTTGGCGACGATGACGCCGATGGCGCAGCCGACGAACTGGGCCCCGATGAGGATGGCGGCGCTGCGGCTGGTCAGTGCGCCGAGGGCCCGCTCGACGATCGTCACGACCGGGTTGAAGGCGGCCGAGACCGGGCCGAGCGCCAGGATGAGGGCGACGAGGACGGCGCCGGTGGCGACGGCGTTGATGAGCAGCTGCAGCCCGACGTCCTTGGTGAGGGTGGCGGCGGCGATGCCGGAGCCGACCACCGTGGCGGCCAGCAACGCCGAGCCGATCAGCTCAGCCAGGGCCTTGCGTCGGAGCTCCATCAGCAGCACTCCGGGTCGATGACGCGGCACAGCGCACCGAGTGCGGCGCGCTGCGGGACGTAGAAGACGTTCATGCCCCGGCGGGTGCTGGTCACCAGGCCGGCCGCGCGCATCACCTTGAGGTGGTGGCTGACGGTCGGCTCGGACAGGCCGACAGCAGGTGCCAGGTCGCAGGTGCAGACGCCCTCGTCGGGGGCCGCCAGCAGGATGCTCATGAGCCGGACCCGGGCGGGGTCGGCCAGGGCCTTGAGCCGGATCGCGACCTCGAGGGCAGCGGCCTCGTCGAGAGCGCCGGCGGCGAGCGGCGCGCACCGCACGGACGCCGTCGTGTCGAGTGCGGGCAGGGTGCGGGGCATGCCGTCAGGGTGCGGGACCTCTTCGACATCCGTCAAATAAGTCCGGACTGATGCCCGGCGCTCGCGCGCCTCCGCGATGTGGCGATCTCGCAGGCTAAGACCCGCCCCGTGATCGCCACATCCGCAGGGGGGCGCCGCCATCCGGCTGCCAGCGGCCGCTGGATCGGGGGCTGGCTCGGGTCAGGTGGTGCCGAGGGCGTCGCGGAGGGACTCGAGGGCGGCGGGGACGGCGGCGTACCAGATGTTGACGCCCTTCCTCTCGGACGTCACCAGCCCGGCCTCGCGCAGGATCTTGAGGTGGTGGCTGACCGTGGGCTGGCTCTTGCCGAGCGGCTCGACGAGGTCGCAGGCGCAGACGCAGCCGTCGGGGGTGGTGGCGAGCAGGGACAAGAGTCGGAGCCGGACCGGGTCGCCGAGGGCGGCGAACCGCCTCGCCAGCTCGGGCGCCTGCTTCAGGGTGAGGGCCGTGGAGCGCAAGGGCTCACAGCAGGCCGCGACGACGTCGGGCTGCTCAAGGACGGGCAGGGTGCGCTTGGCCATGCCGTCTATTTCATCGACTCTCATGGATATTGACAACTCTCGATAGAGCGCTACTGTTCCACCTATCGACAACTGTCGATGCATCGGACAACAGAGAGCTCATCAGATGTCGCGAGTCCAGCTGGCCCTCAACGTCGACCACCTCGACAGTGCCGTCGCCTTCTACAGCGCGCTGCTGAAGACCGAGCCGGCCAAGCGCAAGCCCGGCTACGCCAACTTCGCCGTCGCCGAGCCGCCCCTCAAGCTGGTCCTCATCGAGAACCCCGGCCAGGGCGGCACCCTCAACCACCTCGGCGTCGAGGTCGAGTCGAGCGAGCAGGTCCACGGCGAGATCGCGCGGCTGAAGGACGCCGGCCTGTTCAGCGCCGAGGAGATCGGCCAGACCTGTTGCTTCGCCACCCAGGACAAGGTCTGGGCCACCGCTCCCGACGGCGAGAAGTGGGAGGTCTACACCGTCCTCGCCGACAGCGAGACCTTCGGAGTCGGCCCAAGCGCCGGTGTCGAGGACGCCTGTT
>JBKKBU010000298.1:0-7741 GCA_046713755.1 Mycobacteriales bacterium | reverse complement strand
CGGAGCTGCTCGAGGGGTTGGCGGCGCGTGACTTCAACGGCTTGGTGGTTGTGGAGATCAACACCCGACGCTGTGTGGATCGCGCTGAGCGCGAGGCGGATCTGGCCGAGGCACTGGCCTTCACCCGGCTGAACCTGACGGCCCCGTCCGAAGACGCCGTCGCGTGGAAGCACTGAAGCAGCCCGGCTCACCGACCGCCTTCGAGGCGCTGGTGGACGACTACGACGCGGCGCGCCCCAGCTACCCCGAGGCGCTGTACGACGGGATCGCCGGTCTCGCGGGCGGCACTGTCCTCGAGCTGGGCGCCGGCACCGGCCTGGCGACCCCTGGGCTGCTGGCGCGGGCCGAGTCGGTGATCTGCACCGACCTCGGACCGAAGATGCTCGGGCGGGCCGTGGCCAAGCGGGGGGTCCCCGCCGCCGTCTGCCGGGCCGAGGCGCTGCCCTTCGCTGACGCATCCTTCGACCTGGCGTGCGGTGCCCAGATGTGGCACTGGGTCGACGGCCCGGCCGCGGCCCGCGAGGTCAGGCGGGTGCTCCGCCCGGGTGGGCGGCTGGCCCTGTGGTGGAACGAGATCGACCCCGACGCGGGCACATCGGCCTTCCGGACGGCGTGGGCCGCCCAGCAGGACCGGCTCGAGGCCGGCAACGCCGGCTACTCCCGCGGCTACCGGGAGCGGGACTACGCCGCGGACCTGGCCGAGTGGTTCGTGCCCGTCGCCCCCGTCGCGGTCCCGTGGGAGCGCCGGATCGGGATCGATCTCTACGAGCGGTGGCTGCGGTCGAAGTCCTACGTCCAGGAGCTGGCCGACGTCGACGGCTTCGTCGCCGCGGAGCGCGCGTCGATGGCCGCCGCCTTCCCGGACGGGGTCGTGGTGGAGCCTTTCGTCGTACGGCTGTGGGTTTTGGCTCAGCGCTAGGTTGCCCGTCATGGACGTGCTGCGCTCGCCGGAGATCGGTCCCTTCGCCACCTACCCGTGGGAGGTCCGCTACGCCGAGACCTCCGACGGGCTGCGGATGGCCTACGTCGACGAGGGCACCGGGCCGGTCGTGCTGCTGCTGCACGGCGAGCCGTCGTGGGGCTACCTCTACCGCAAGATGATCCCGCCGCTGCTCGATGCCGGGCTGCGCGTGGTGGTCCCGGACCTCATCGGCTTCGGTCGCTCCGACAAACCGGCCGCCGTCGAGGACTACACCTACGCGCGCCACCTGGAGTGGCTGCGGTCGGTGGTCTTCGACGCGCTCGACCTCACCGACATCACTCTGGTCTGCCAGGACTGGGGCGGCCTGCTGGGGCTGCGCCTGGTCGGCGAGCACCCGGACCGCTTCGCAGCGGTGGTCGCAGCCAACACCGGGCTGCCCGACGGCACTCGTCGGCTGCCCGATGCCTGGTGGCAGTTCCATGACTTCGTCCAGCGCACCCCCGATCTGCCGATCGGGTTCCTCGTTGCGTCGGGCTGCGCCGTCCCGCTCGCCGCGGAGGACCAGGCCGCCTATGAGGCACCGTTCCCGGATCCGTCGTACAAGAGCGGTCCGCGGGCCTTCCCCGCGCTGATCCCGCAGGACCTCGACAACCCGGCCACTGCGGACAACCAGGCGGCGTGGGTGGGGCTAGCGGCGTTCGACAAGCCGTTCGTCTGCGCCTTCTCCGATCAGGACCCGATCACCGCGGGAGCGGAGCGTGGCCTGATCGGGCGGGTGGCCGGCACGGCCGGGCAGGAGCACGTGACGATCGAGGGCGGCGGCCACTTCCTGCAGGAGGACCGCGGCCCCGAGCTGGCCGCGGTGGTCACGAAGTTGATCAGACAAGCTGGGCCTGTCTGATCCACTTCGGCGAAACGACCCCCGATCTGCCGTAGTTGATCAGACAGGCGGGGCTTGTCTGATCAACTCCGGAGAACGCCGCTGTCGGTGGGGCGGGGGCCGCCGCGGGCCAGCCACGGACCGAGCCCGGGGGCGCTGAACGCCCCGCGCAGCAGCAGGTCGCGGGCGGCCGCGCCGCGGCGGGCCTGCAGCAGGGCGCCGAGCAGCAGCGACAGCCGGGTCATGTGCCGCACGTGCGGCTCCCGCAAGGCTTGGTACGCCGAAAGCGACACCCGTGCGCCGCCACCCGCCTCGCTGGACTGACCCGCGCCGGTCCGCCCCGCCTCGCCGGCCAGCAGGCCGGCGAGCAGCCAGGCATCGCGCAGCCCGGCGCCGAGGCCCTGCCCTGCAAAAGGGGGCATCGTGTGGGCGGCGTCGCCGGCGAGCAGCACCTGACCCACCTGCCAGGCGCCGGCCCGACGGGCGCCGAAGCGATAGGGCACCGCGCGGAGAACGTCCGCCCCCGCTGCGCCGTCGCGGGCCAGCAGCCCCGGGAGGTCGGCCGCCGCCGCCCCCAGCCACTCCCACCGGTGCCCCTCCGGCGTGGGCATGTCGACCTGGGGCAGTGCCGGGTCGCAGCTGTATGTAAAAGCGTCCCGCCCCCGCCAGGCCACGTCGGCTACCAGCCACTCGCCGCGCAGGTCACGGCCGCGCCAGTGGCTCCCGATGAGTGACCGCACCGTCGAGGTCGCCCCGTCACAGCCGACCAGCCACCGGCCGGTCACGGTCGCTCCGTCCGCGAGGACGGCAGTGGCGCCGCGCAACGCCACGACGGAGCCCTGCAACACCACAATCCCAGCCTCGGCGCAGAGCTCCCGCAGTCGACGTTCCAGCGCCGGCTGGGACAGGAACGACAACCCGGGCGCGCCGTCGTACGACGGGAAGTGGATCTCGCCCAGCCGCCGCCCGCCACCCTCGAACCGCACCGGCCGGTCCGAGACCCAGCCCGCGACCAGCGAAGGGTCCAGGGCGTGCAGCAGGGTCCAGACCTCGCCATCGGCGGCGACAGCCCGGGGCAGCGGGAAGACCTCGGCCGACCGCTCGACGACGACGACCGACAGCCCGAGCCGCGCCAGCCGCAGGGCGAGCACCGCCCCCACCGGCCCACAACCCACCACCACCACGTCGCAAGTGGGTGTGGTCGGGAGGGGCACGCGCACTAGCCTTCCGGACATGCTCCGCCAGGTCATCCTCGCCGCCTCCCGCAGCACCGGGCTGCGCCGCCTCGTCGAGAACGCGCCCATCAGTCGCAGCGTCGTGCACCGCTTCGTGCCGGGTGCATCCACCGACGAGGCCGTCGCAGCGACCACCCGGCTGCTGCTCGACGGGCTCTACGTGACCCTCGACCACCTCGGTGAGGACACCCTCGACAAGGGCCAGGCCGACGCGACCGTCAAGGCCTACCTCGTGCTCCTCGAGCGGCTCGCCGACGCGGGTCTCACCCAGGGCGCGAAGGCTGAGGTCAGCGTCAAGCTCTCCGCGGTCGGGCAGGCCTTCGACGAGGCGATGGCCCTCGACGGCGCGACCCGGATCTGCGCGGCCGCCGACGCCGCCGGCACCACCGTCACCCTCGACATGGAGGACCACACCACGACGGACTCGACGCTCGGCGTCCTGCGCGAGCTGCGCAAGGACTTCCCCCGCACCGGCGCCGTTCTGCAGTCCTACCTGCACCGCACCGAGGCGGACTGCCGCGACCTGGCCCACGCCGGGTCTCGCGTGCGGCTGTGCAAGGGCGCCTACAAGGAGCCGGCATCAGTCGCGTTCCAGGAGACCGGCGACGTCGACAAGAGCTACGTCCGCTGCCTCAAGATCCTCATGGCCGGCGATGGCTACCCGATGGTGGCGAGCCACGACCCGCGGCTGATCGCCATCGCGGGCGACCTCGCGAAGGCGAGACCGCAGGGCACCTACGAGTACCAGATGCTCTACGGCATCCGGCCCGCCGAGCAGAAGCGCCTGGCAGCACAGGGAGAAACGATGCGCGTCTACCTGCCTTACGGCGACGAGTGGTACGGCTACTTCATGCGCCGTCTCGCCGAGCGTCCCGCCAACGTCACCTTCTTCCTGCGGTCGCTCATGGGGACCAAGTGACCACGATCGCGATCCTCGGGGTCGGCAAGCTCGGGGAGGCGCTGCTGTCGGGGCTGCTGCGATCGGGTCACCCCGCCGGCGACCTGCTCGCCGCCGAGCGGCACCCGGAGCGGGCCGTCGAGATCGCGGCCCGCTACGGCGTCGCCACGGCCGATCCGGTGGCCGCTGTGCAGCAGGCCGACGTGCTGCTGCTTGCCGTGAAGCCGCAGGACATGAACGCGCTGATCGCCGAGATCGCCGACAGCGTCACGCCGGGGATGCTCGTGGTCTCGATGGCCGCCGGCATCACCATGGCGCTGCTCGAGGGCGGGCTGCCCGACGGCACCGCGGTCGTCCGGGTCATGACCAACACGCCGGTCTTCGTCGATGAGGCGATGTCGGCGGTGTCGGGCGGCGCCCACGCGACCAGCGAGCAGGTCGCTTTTGTCGAGGAGCTGCTTGGACACCTGGGCAAGGTGGTGCGGGTGCCCGAGGCGCAGATGGATGCTGTCACGGCGCTGTCGGGCTCGGGTCCGGCGTACTTCTTCTTCCTCGTCGAGGCCATGATCGACGCCGGCATCCTGCTCGGTCTGCCACGGGCGGTCGCGGCCGAGCTCATCATCCAGACGGCCGTGGGCAGCGCCCGGATGCTCCGCGAATCAGGTGAGCACCCGGTGGTTCTGCGCGAAGCCGTGACAAGCCCAGGAGGTACGACGATCGCCGCCATCCGTGTGATGGAAGACCGAGGGGTGCGGGCGGCGATGCTGGCCGCGCTCGAGGCGGCCCGCGACCGATCGCGCGAGCTCGCCGGGGGCTGACCGGCCTACTTGCCGATCGGGACGCAGGTCGGCGCAGCGACCTTGTAGGTCTTGCCGCCGCTGGCATCGTCGGCGAAGCGGCCGTAGTACTGGTTGCCGGCGCTGCGCTTCACCACGACTTGCGCGATGTCCAGGCTCGCACCCGGCTTTGGTGCGCCGATGGCGGCGAGCGGCGCGGAGATCCGGATCTCGTTCTTCTTCATGTCGATGACCCCGGTGGCCGCGCCGGTGCTGTCGACCAGCTGGGCTGCGGTGGCGTCGTTGACGGTGCCGACGCCGTAGGTCGCCGTGGCGCCGGTGACGTGGGCCCACAGGGTGTAGACCGCGTCACTGGCCGCCGAGGCCAGGCGCACCTCGTAGGTGGTGCCGGCCGGCGAGGTCGGAGCGGGGCGCGACAGCTTGTCGACCCGGAGCACCCCGGTGACGGTCTTCTTGTCGGAGCCGACGTCGCCCATGACGATGTCGAGCGCCGGGTCGGGGGTGGTGCTCTGCGCGGCGGCCTGGGTCGCGACGACGTCGCCCTTGTCGTCGGGCGAGAGCCCGCAGAACTTCTTGGCTGGCGCGGCGCTGGAGCTGGTCGCGACGGCGACGGTGGCGAGGGCGGTGGCAAGGCAGATGCGGCGGACGCTCATGGGGACCTCCTGGGGACTGGGTCCGGGTGCATTTCGACAACGGATGCCCGATTCCTGCTCACCGCTGGGCTACTTGCCGTTGCCCTGGGCCGCGGTCCGTAGGGTGGGCTGCGTGATCAGACCGCTGTCCCTGGTGCTGACCGGCGTGCTGATCACGGCGCTCCTGACCGCCTGCACGTCCGACGACCGCCCCACGGTCGCGATCGGCGCGGTCGAGCGCGCGACCGTCACCGAGGTGGTCGAGGCCCCCGCCACCGTGACGGCCCGCGCGGTTGCGGCAGTCACCAGCCCGGCCGACGCGACCGTCTCGCAGGTTCTCGTCGCCGACGGCTCCCAGGTCCGTCGGGGCACCGTCCTGCTGCGCCTGTCGTCACCCTCGGCCAGCGCCGGGCTGCGCACCGCCCTCGCCGGCGCGGCGGTCGGCGGCGACGCCATCACGCGCGCCCTGGCGGCCTCGGCGTTGCAGAGCGCCCGCGCGACCGTCGACGCCCTCACCGTCCGGGCTCCCATCGACGGAGTGGTGACGTACGGCGCTTCGGCTCCCACCTCGTCGGCGGGTGCCGACTCCCTGCTCAGCTCCTTGCCGGGCGTCCTGCAGGGGGCGGCTTCGTCGCTGCTCGGCGGCGCGGGTGGGACCCCCGCGGTCACGACCAACGACCTGTCGGTGGGGGCGCCGGTCGGCTCCGGGACTCCGCTGCTCACCGTCACCGACCTGTCGTCGCTGGGGCTCTCCGCCGAGGTGGACGAGACCGACGTCCTGCTGGTGAAGACCGGCGTGACGGCCGAGATCCAGCTCGATGCGGTGCCGTCGTCGTCGTACGCCGGGGTCGTGACGGGCGTCGACCTGTCACCGATGTCCTCGGCGGGCGGCGGGGTGGGCTACCGGGTCCGGCTCACCCTGACCGGCCAGCCGCAGCCGCGGCCTGGCATGTCCGCGGTCGTCCGGCTCAGCGTGCGGGAAGCGAAGGACGCGGTGTCGGTGCCGTCCGCTGCGGTCGTGCGAGACGGCGTGGACGACGTGGTTTTTGTCGTCGACGATGGGGTGGTCCGACGCCGCAAGGTGGAGGTCGGCGCGCAGGGCACCGACCGCGTCGAGGTGCGGTCCGGGCTCGCGGTCGGCGACCGGGTCGTCGTGCGGGATGCCGACGGACTGCGGGACGGGCAACGGGTCGACGCGTGACGGCCGCGCTGGAAGCGGTCGACGTGCGGCGCAGCTATCAGCTGGACGGCGTCCAGGTCGATGCCCTGCGCGGTGTCTCGATGGTGGTCGAGTCCGGTGACTACCTCGCGATCGTGGGGCCTTCCGGCTCCGGCAAGTCCACCTTGATGCACCTGCTGGGCGGCCTGGACCGGCCGTCCTCCGGCGTCATGCGGGTGGGCGGGCGCGACGTCGCGACCCTGACCGAGGACGAGCTCGCGGAGGTGCGCGGCGAGACGGTCGGGTTCGTGTTCCAGGCCTTCCAGCTGCTGGCCCGGACCTCCGCCGTCGACAACGTCGCGATGCCGCTGGTCTACCGCGGGCTGGGCCGCGCCGAGCGCCGCCGCCGCGCGACCGCGGCCCTGGAGTCGGTCGGCATGGCGCACCGGCTCGACCACACGCCCGGCCAGCTGTCGGGCGGGGAGCAGCAGCGGGTCGCGATCGCCCGGGCGCTGGTGGCGGAGCCGTCGGTGCTGCTCGCCGACGCGCCCACCGGCAACCTTGACAGCCGCACCGGCGGCGACGTGATGGCGCTGCTCGAGTCGCTGCACCGCGACCGGGGGGTCGCCCTGGTGCTGGTCACCCACGACCGCGACATCGCCGCCCGCGCCGACCGGACCGTCCACGTCCGCGACGGCCTGCTCGTCACCCCCGACCCCCCACCGCCCCCGCCCCCACCGGAGGAGGGGGAGCGGGCGTGAGGGTGGCGGAGGCGTGGCGGGTCGCCGTCACGGCGCTGCGGGCCAACCGGCTGCGCAGCGCCCTCACGGTGCTCGGCGTCGTCATCGGGGTGGCCGCGGTCGTGGTGCTCGTCGCGATCGGCACCGGCGCCAAGCGCGAGGTCGAGCGGCAGGTCGAAGGCCTGGGCAGCAACCTCATCATCATCGTGCCGGGCAAGCTGGAGTTCGGCAGCGCGCCGACCACCAGCAAGCTCCAGCTCGCCGACGCCGACCGGGTAGGGCGGGCGGTCGGGCAGCCCGGCCAGGTGGCGACCAGCCTGTCGAGTGGCGAGACGGTCCGCTACGCCGGCCGCGAGGTGTTCGCCACGGTCAACGGCACCAACCCCGCCGTACCGAGGGTTTTTGTCAGGCCTCTCGCCCGCGGCACCTACCTGCGGCAGTCCGACCTCGACACCCGCCGGCGGGTCGCCGTCCTCGG
>JBKKBU010000297.1:0-4761 GCA_046713755.1 Mycobacteriales bacterium | reverse complement strand
ACCACGCTGGACGTGGTCAGCGCTGACATCGCCACCGGGCCCAAGCAGGTCACGGCCGTGATCCGGGTCGACAAGCTCGCCGACGACCAGTTCACCTCGCACGGCAAGCAGTTCAAGATGAACTTCGTCGTGGGCGGCGTGAGCTACTACCTGCGATACCAGGGCAGTGGTGTGCTCGGTGACAGCTTCGACTACGGCGATCAGAGCGGTGCCAACGCCGGCACGGTGCGCAAGGGCGAGGCGACGGGCAAGCTCGATCCCGCCACCAACACCATCACCATCTCGATGTCCAAGTCCGAGTTTGCTGGCCTCAAGGGCGGCGTCATCACCGAGATGACGGCGAGGAGCTACTTCTACAGCGGTGGCTTCTACCACGTGGCGGACACCGCCGAGGGTGGCAAGCCGTACAAGGACCTCACGCCCAGCTGCGTCGCCAGCAAGTAGCGCCCACGACACCGTCGGCTTGTCAGCATTTGCCCGATACGTACTCGCACTCTGGCGAGGTGGGCAGGAGTAGGTGCCCTGGCGTCGAATCTGCCTGACAACCGACCCTTGCTGCCCAGGAGCTCCCATGCAGGTACGTCCCGTCATCGCCCTCGTCGCAGCCACGACGCTCATGACGGGGATCGGCGTCTCTGCCGCCGCCCCCAAGCCGAAGCCGAAGCCGATCAAGCCGGTCTGCAACCTCGTCGTCGACGAGGCGAACGACACCTTCCTGCTGCGCACCCAGGACGGCGTGCAGCCGGGCCCGCAGGAGGACGCGCTCGACCTCGTCAGCGCTGACATTGCCAGCGATGCCAAGAAGTTCACGGCAGTCATCCGCGTCAAGAAGCTGTCGAAGGAGATCGCGACGGGCCGCGGCCAGAGCTACGAGCTGCAGTTCCTCACCAACGGCACGGAAAACAAGCTCTACCTGTCCGCGACCATCCTCGCCGGCACCGAGTCGTTCAACGTCGGCTTCCGCGACGCGACCGCCAACACCGCGACGCCCCTGGGCGACGCGACCGGTGTGTTCGACCTGGCCAAGAACGAGATCCGCATCACCGCGCCGGTCTCGACCTTCAGCGGACAGGGCGACGGCGCGAAGCCCGGCACCCTGCTCACCATCGGCACCCTCACCGCGTCCCGCAACCTGGTGGCCGTCAACGTCTTCGCTGACGTCAACGATGCCGGCGCCACCTACAAGGCCGGCAACCCGTCCTGCGTGAAGCCCGGCAAGTAGCTCAGGCAGACGCGGAACCCCTCCACGGGGCTACCTGCCGACGGCCACGCATGACTTCGCACCCGCGACGTAGCGGTGGTCACCGGACGTGACGTCCACCGACCGCCTCACCGAGTAGCGGGTGGCGCCGCCCGGGCCGCCCGGCGCGTTCGGCGCGAGTACCTCCTGCGCCGTCTCACCGATAACGTCCCGCACCACCGTGCCGGGCTTGATGTCGGTCTGCGCCGACAGCAGCGAGAGCCGGGCGGTGATCCGCACCTCGTTCTTGGCTGTGTCGAGCACGCCGGTTGCTCCTCCGCTGTAGAGCGCGCCCCCCGTCACGGAGGAGTACGCAGCGTCGAAAGTCGTCGAACCGGTCGCGCTTGCATGGCCCGCCAGCGTGAAGGTGACCTGACCAGCGGTGAAGCTGACCCGCCAGCTCATGCCGGTAGGTGCGTTGGGAGACATCGCGCTCAGGTTCTTCACCCGCAGCACGGCCGTGAGCATCCGGTTATTGGAGGCGACGTCGGCAGAGGTGATGTCCATGGCGTCGTCCGAGCCGGTGCTGCCTGGGGGGAGAATCGGTATGTAACCCGCGGGGTTCCACACCGCGTCGCCGGCGACGGCCTTTCGCATGGCTCTCCCTCGAGTCAAGTCGGCATGGTGCATCGGGTCCGTCCCGGCAGGTCGCGATCTGGCCGATCCGTCCCAGGGTTTTCCGGACGTCGGCAGGATCGCGTCGGCGTACGTCGAATCCCTGAGCGACTGAACCGCCATTGACCAGCCGCTGCCCAGGAGCACCCATGCAGGTACGTCCCGTTCTTGCCTTCGTCGTCGCCGCGACCCTCGTGAGCGGAATCGGCGTGTCTGCCGCCGCTCCGAAGCCTCGGCCGAAGCCGATCAAGCCGGTGTGCAACCTGTTCACCGACGCTAAGGACGACGGCACCGGGTTCGTCCTGACCGACCAGAACTACCTGCCCAACGATCCGCAGCTGGACATCATCAGTGGCGACGTGGCTTCCAACGGGAAGGTCATCACCGCCGTGTTGCGGCTCGCCGACCTCAAGGCCACCGACACGTCGGCGCCGACTGGCCGCACCTACTACGTCAACTTCGGCGTCGGTGAGGTCGAGCTCAACCTGTCGGCTGCACTCGACGCCGATGGCGTCGCGACGTACGGCGCCGGCTTCCAGGACACTGCCGGCCGGGCCGGGCTCGGCGCCGTCACCGGCGTGATCGACCTAGCCAAGAAGGAGGTGCGGATCCACGCGCCGCTGGCGATCTTCGGCGAGAAGGCGCCGCTGAAGGCCGGCTCCAAGCTCGACTATGTCGAGGGTCTCGCGCAGCGCTACGTCGGCAACCGCACCGTGGGTCGAGGCGTCACTCCGTCCGCGGATGCCACTGACCCTGGCCTCGGATACACCATCGGCGCACCCTCATGCGTCATCCCCGGCAAGTAGTAGGAGAACTCGTGCGCACTCGTCCCACTCTCGCGCTGGTCGTGGCTGCCTCGCTGCTCACCGCAGGGGGCGTGGCAGCTGCCGCTCCCAAGCCCAAGGCGAAGCCGAAGCCGAAGCCCGTCTGCAACGTCGTGACCGACGAGAAGGACGACACCTTCCTGCTGCGCTCTCAGGACGGCACCCAGCCGGGCCCGCAAGAAAACGGCCTCGACCTGGTCAGCGCTGACCTTGCCAGCGACGGCAAGACCATCACCGCGGCGGTGCGGGTTGTCGACATCGACGCGGCCGTGCCTACCTCGCCGGGTGGGCGCGGCTTCGACATCAACTTTGCCGGGCCGGCAAACGCCGCGGAGCTGTTCGTCCGCGCCGTCGTCAGTGCCACTGGCGCGGTGACGACCGAGGCCGGCAACCGCGGCGAGACCGTGGGAGTAACCCGCCTGTCCACCGTGCTCGCCTCGGGCACCGGCGTCCTCGATGTCGCGAAGAACGAGGTGCGCTTCTCGTTCCCCGTCAGCGTCTTCACCCCTGCGGGCGGCTTCAAGGTCGGCGACAGCCTGTCCTTCGGCGAGATCACGACCGGCCGCGTCGCCGGCCCCCGCGCGGTCTTCGCCGACGTCGCCGTGCCCGGCACGCTGTACAAGGTCGGCACGCCGTCGTGCCTGGCAGTCGGGAAGTAGCGAACCCGCCGCCCGCCATCGGGCTCTGAGGGGTATGAGAGCTCGCACCATCGTGGTCGTCGGTCTGCTGCTCGGTCTGCTGGCCGTTCCCTCCCAGGCCGAACCGATCCTGGAGTCCGGTCGCGGCCTGATCCAGCCGGGCATGCTCGTCAAGCTGCACGGCGAGCCGCAGTGCACGGGCGGCTTCGTCTACGACGGCGTGGGTAAGCTCAAGGGCCGGGTCTACCTCGGTCTGGCGGCGCACTGCGTCGAGGCCGAGATCGGCGCCGTCATCACCGACGAACGGAATCGCCTCGTCGGGAAGGTCGTTATCTCGCACTGGCCCTACCAGAGCTTCGCCGATGACTGGGCCTTCGTGGAGATCGACCGCGCGGCCTATTCCAGGGTGAGCCCGGCGATGGCCGGGCACCCGACGATGCCCACTGGGATCGGCACGACGGAGACCGTCGCCATCGGACACCGAGCCCAGCTGTCGGGTTGGGGTTACCTGACCGAGCACACGACGATGCTGCGCGAGCAGCGCTCCGGCGTCATCAACGGCTTCTCGAAGGACCTGTGGCACATCGAAGCGGTGGCCAGCAACGGTGACTCCGGCGGTCCGGCCGCGGATCTCGACAACGGGCTGGCCCTGGGCAGCGTCTCGAACTTCTGCGTTCCGCTGCCCATCGGAACCAGCGACGGGTTCCAGCCCGGCTGCACGATCTACGGGCCCACGACCGTGGGGATCATCGAGCGGGCCCGCAAGAAGGGCTTTCCGGTGACGCTGCGCACGGCCAAGCAGGGCCCGCCGCGGTAGGACGTGGCGTCTGGGAGACTTGCCGCATGCGCGTCTTCGTCACCGGCGGTGCCGGTTTCATCGGGTCCCACTTCGTCCGTCAGCTGATCGCCGACGCCTATCCTGCGTACGCGGGCGCCGACGTCACGGTCTTCGACAAGCTGACCTACGCCGGCAACCTCGCCAACCTCGAGCCGGTGGCTGGCAGTTCGCGCTACTCGTTCGTGCAGGGCGACATCTGCGACGCCAAGGCGCTCGACGAGGTGCTGCCCGGCCACGACCTGGTTATCAACTTCGCCGCCGAGTCCCACGTGGACCGCTCCATCACCGGCGCCGCCGACTTCGTCGTGACCAACGTCCTCGGGGCCCAGACGGTGTTCGACGCCTGCCTGCGGGCCGAGACCCCACGGGTCGTGCACATCGGCACCGACGAGGTCTACGGCTCGATCGACGTCGGCAGCTTCCGCGAGGGCGACGCGCTGCTGCCCAACTCGCCCTACTCGGCGGCCAAGGCGGGGGCGGAGCTGCTGGCCCGTGCCTACGGCGTGACGTACGGCATGAACATCTCGACGACCCGTTGCAGCAACAACTACGGCCCCTACCAGTTCCCCGAGAAGGTCATCCCGCTGTTCGTCACCAACCTCATGG
>JBKKBU010000296.1:0-3637 GCA_046713755.1 Mycobacteriales bacterium | reverse complement strand
TCGGTCAGCGCGGCCGAGACCAGCGGCCGGTCGCCGAGCTGTTTGCGGAGCCGGTTGAGTGCTTTCGCGTCGGCTTCGCTCATCAAGGTGGTCTTGCGCAGCCACGCCCACACGGCTTTGGACCCATCAGCGCGCCAGACCTGCGAGCGGTCCACCGCGTCCAGGCGGGACACCTTCACCGCGGCGAGCTGCGCTTCGGTGCGGTGCAGCAGCTCCAGGTCGGCAGCCGCGAGCTCATCAGACAACAGCCCGGCCTCGGCAGCGTCGAGCAGGTCCTGAACCGCAGCGGCGCACGCCGCGAACTGTCGGGAGACCGGCACGTCAGAGCCGGCCACGCCAGAACCCATGCTGATGGTGCTGGTTGCTGACATCACGGCCCCTTCCCCGGGTGCGAAGTCAGTTAAGCATATACGAACAGGTGTGCACAGGTTCAACTGGAAGGTGTGGACAAGGAGAATCGGGTCGCTGCTGCCAGCGGGGGTGAGGCGGCCTCGCGGGCGGGTTGCGTGAGGAGCAGCAACTCGTCGTCGTACGAGGTGTCAGCGGTGGCCGCGCTGTCGCGCTCGACGAGGTACATGGCGGCCATCACGAGCAGCCCGCCAACGGCGACCCGCGGGCCGAGGTGCTCGCCACCGAACGCGACCGCGAAGCCCGCGGCCCACACCGGCTCCATCGTCATGACGACGGCGGCCCGGGTCGGGGCGAGGTGCGACTGCGCCCAGGTCTGGATGATGAGAGCGAGCGCACCGGCCACCAGTGCCATGTGGACCAGGACCGCCCAGTCGCCGCCGCTGCTCGGCAGCACGATGCCGCCGGGGAGGGCGCCGATCGTGCAGACGACGGTCGTGGTGGCGAGCTGCACGATGGCCAGACCGACGGTCTCGCCGGGGCGGCTCCAACGGCCGAGCCCGACGATGTGGCCGGCGTAGCAGAGGGCGCCGAGGAGGGTGAGCGCCTCGCCCATGCCGATGGCGAGGCCCTGCAGGCTGAGCACCCCCAGACCGACGGTCGCGAGGCCGACGGCGGCCCAGGCCGAGGCCGGCAGGCGAGCGCCGAGCAGCAGGGCACCGAGCAGGGGGGTGAAGACGACGTACATGCCGGTGACGAAGCCGGAGACCGAGGCACTGGTGGTCTCCAGTCCGACGGTCTGGAGCAGCTGCCCCGCACCGAAGACCAGGCCGAGCACGATGCCCTGACGGCGGGCGGCCGGGCTCAGTCGACGTACCGCGCCAGGAGCGATGACCAGCAGCGCCAGGGTCGCGACGGTGAAGCGCACGGCGAGGAAGTCGGCGGCGGGGATCCGGTCGAGGACGCCCTTGAGCATGAAGAAGGTCGAGCCCCATGCAGCGGTCACGGCCAGCAGGCCAGCGAGGGCCAGGGTCGTGGGGGCCGGGAGCCGGGTCAGGGTGCGGTCTGTCAGAGTCACGAGTCGAGCCTCGATGACGGGGTCACGCATCTCCAAAGGACGGAGCAGCAAGGATGAGCAAGCGCCGTCCGGACGCCACGGACGAGCGGATCCTCCGTCTGCTCGTGAGGAACGCCCGGCTGTCGTGGCGCGATGTCGGCGACGAGGTCGGGTTGTCAGCCAATGCCGTGGCGCAGCGCGTGAAGCGTTTGGAGACCGACGGCTGGGTGCTGGGCTACACCGCGGTGCTCGACCCGGGGCTCGACGACGAGGGCCTGACCGCGCTCGTCCACCTGCGGGCGGCACCGGACGTCGATGCCCCCGCCTTCGAGGCGGCCATGGCAGCGATTCCCGCTGTGACCGAGGTGCTCGATCTGGCCGGCAACGTCGACTACCAAGCCCGGGTCCGCTACTCCACGCAGCGTGAGCTCGTCGAGACCGTCAACGCACTTCGGATGATCGAGGGCGTCACCGGCATCGAGACCCGGCCGGTGCTGCGCTCGGTCCTCGCCCGCGACCAGTAGGACGTCATCAGGACGTCCTGCTGGTGGACGGGCGCCGATGCCCGCGCCATGTCACGCTGGGACGTGGCCTACCGGAGTGAGTACGACGAGGTGCCGGCTGCGGCCATGGATGCCGAGCCCGATCCGCACTGGTCCGAGCTGCTGCAGCGCACCTCGAGCGTTCCGACGGCGTACCTGCCCGCCTCCATGGGCGGGCCGCAGCCGCGCTGGCGCCGGATCTCGGCGGTCGTGTTGCTCGTCATGCTGACGACGGTGACGGCCGGCGGCATCTGCCTCACCTACGGTCCAGCGGAGCTGTTCGACCTGCTGCAATAACGTCAGCGGAGTGGAGAAGCTCGACTACCTCGTCTGGCGCGACGGCGACCTCGCTGCGCAGGTGTCCGCGTTGCTGAGCGGTGCGCTCCTGCTGCCGGTGGTCCGGGCGTTGACGGTGTCGACCGCCGACACCGACGTCGAGGTGCCGCGGCCGCTGCTGCTGATGGGCCGAGGGCGCGAGCTGGCTGCCCTGGTCGAGGTGTGGCTGGACTCCGTCGACGATCGCGGGCCTCTCGAGGCGATGCTGGGAAGCGCCGACGGCTACCTCGTCACCGAGTCCGTGCCGCAGCGCGAGCCGGTGGCCGCTCCGGTCGGCGTACGAAGCAGCGGGCTGACGCACCTGACGTGGTTCCCGAAGCCTTCCCGCCTGAGCGATGAGGAGTTCTACCGAGGCTGGCACGACGTGCACACGCCGTCCTCGTTCGCCTTGCACCCGCGCCGGGACGGCTACGTCCGGGACGCCGTGGCCCGTCCCCTGACCCCCGGTGCCCCGCCGGTGCGGGCAATCGTGTCGGAGCACTTCCCGGAGGTCGAGGACTACACCGACCCGGCCCGGCTGTTCGGTTCGCCCGAAGCCCTCACACGCACGATGGAGGAGCTACCGCTCTACGGCGAGCAGGCCGACATGAGCAGCCGACCGCTGTGGCGAACGGTGCTGCGACTGGCTTAGATCGGGGCCTCGATCGCCGGAGCCGTCCCGAAGCTGCCGTACGTCGTGACCTGCCGAAGTACGCCGGTGGTGGTGCCCTGCACCGGGATCTCCACGGCGAGGCGAAGCACCCGGCCCTGCGGGTCGAGGGCAAGCGTCACGGCGACATCGCTGCCACCCTTCGCATCGAGCAGGCCGGTCGTGCGCACCTCGTCCGCGGTGAGCGTCACCTCCACCAGCCGCCCCTTGCGGCCGTCGAAGGTGACATCTCCCTTGTCGCGCGGAGCGTCAGCCGCCGCGAGGACCTGCTGCAGGACCACGAAGGGCGCGGCGCTGCTGGTCGTCGCCGGGTCCGCCGACCAGCTGCCCCCCGGCAGGGTGCGGCTGTAGCCCTTCCCGGCGATCCGGATGACCTCGGCCTGCGTCGCCCCGACCGTCACCGTGTAGGCGATGCGGTCCGGTACGACCGCGCGGCCGTCGATCGTGGTCCGCTGCAGCGCGGTCGTGCCGGGCAGCTCGGTCACCGAGCGGAACGCAAACGAGGTCAGCGCCCCGGCCTGGGTGCGGGCGGCCGCGAGCCGATCGGCCGCGGTGGTCTCGACGGGACTGCTGCCGGTCGCACAGCCGGCCACCAGCACAGCGATCGACACGAGCACGCTGGTCTGACGGCGCACGGTTGAGCCCCCTTGTTTCCGGTCGGCCGGACAGCAGTCGACGGTCCGCTCCCCCCTGAAGGAGCGGACC
>JBKKBU010000295.1:0-3342 GCA_046713755.1 Mycobacteriales bacterium | reverse complement strand
ATTGTCGATGATCGGGGTGGTCGTCATGGGCCCGGCCGGGAGCCGGGGGGTCACGTCGGTCGTCCGCGTGCGCCGCTTGTGCTGCAGCAGCCGGGCGACGTAGGACGAGACGATGTCGACCTTCAGCGTCCAGGACGCGTTCGTGTAGCCCAGCGCGAAGGCGAGGTTCGGCACCCCGTCGAGCATCATCCCCTTGAAGGCCACCCGCTCCGGGACCACGACCTTCGCGCCGTCGACGGTCAGGTCGATGCCGCCCAGCGGCAGCAGGTTGAGCCCGGTGGCGGTGACCACGACGTCGGCCTCGAGCTCGGCTCCGGAGCGCAGGCGCAGGCCGGTCGCGGTGAACGCCTCGATGTGGTCGGTGACGACGTCGGCGGTCCCGTTGCGGACGGCGGCGAAGAAGTCCCCCTCGGGGATCAGGCACATCCGCTGGTCCCACGGCTCGTAGGTGGGGCTGAAGTGCTTGTCGACATCGAAGCCCGCGGGCAGCCGCTTGACCGCGAGCTTCCGCAGCAGCGAGCGGACCCGGGCCGGGTTCTTGCGGCTGAACCCGTAGATCGCGGTCCCGAGCTTGACGTTCTTCCAGCGGATGGCCCGGTAGGCCCGCTCCTCCGGGAGCAGCTTGCGCAGCAGGTCGGCGACCGGGTCCGCGGACGGGAAGGGCATCAGGTACGACGGCGAGCGCTGCAGCATGGTCACGCGGGCCGCCGTGCGGGCCAGGGCCGGCACCAGGGTCACGGCGGTCGCACCGCTGCCGATCACGACGACGCGACGGCCCGTGACGTCGAGGTCCTGCGGCCAGTGCTGGGGGTGCACCACCTGGCCGGTGAAGTCCTCCCGACCGGGCCAGTCCGGGGTGTAGCCCTCGTCGTAGCGGTAGTAGCCCGAGCACAGGTAGAGGAACTGGCAGGTGCGCGTGCTCAGTGCTCCGGACGTGACGTCCTCGACCTGCACCGTCCAGACGCCCTGCTCGCTGGACCACTGCGCCCCGACCACGCGGGTCTGGTAGCGGATGTGCTGGTCGACGTGGTGGGCGGCGGCGGTCTGGCGCACGTAGTCCAGGATGTCGTCACCGTCGGCGATGGACTTGCCGCCCGTCCAGGGCCGGAACGAGTAGCCCAGCGTGTACATGTCGGAGTCGGACCTGACCCCGGGGTAGCGGAACAGGTCCCAGGTCCCGCCGCTGCTCGCGCGGGCCTCGAGGATCGCGTACGTGGTGCCGGGCGCGTCGGTCTGCAGGTGGCAGGCGGCGCCGATCCCGGACAGGCCGGCACCGACGATCAGCACGTCGACGTGGCTGGTGTCCTGCGCGGGAACGGTCGTGGTCATGGGGCTCCGGCCTGGTGCGTGGGCGGCGGCGAGCCGTCAGGAAAGCACTCCCCGCCCGGTCGCGGGTCGGGCGCCTGCTCCGCGGCTCAGGCCGCCAGCGCGTGAGCCATCAGCGCCACCTCGACCAGGCCGCGGTGCACGCGGACCAGATGCACTTCGAGACAGGCGGTCTCGTCGTCGAGGCACTGCCCCGTCTCGAGGTCGAAGACCTGCTTGAAGACCGGGCTCGTCACGGTGGACCGCTCGCCTCGACTGCCCACGATGCCGCGGGACAGGACCATGGCCCCGCTGAACGGGTCGAGGTTGGACACGGCGTGCAGCCGGTCGTCGGCGGTCCGGAAGACCGCGACCTGCTCGCCGTCGACGAGGGCGGCCACCCCCCGCTCCAGCGGCAGGCGGGACACGGGGCAGATGCTGCGCCACTGGCTCATGCTCGGACGACCTCCAGGACGGGCCCGGCGACGAGGGGCTTCTCATCGGGTCGGGCGGGACGGGCCTGACCCCGCTCCGGCACCATGACGATGCTCGGGTCGGGTGTGTCGGGGGCGTTGACGAACGACGTGAAGCGAGCCAGCCGCTCCGGGTCGGCGAGGGTGTCGGCCCACTCGTCGCGGTAGGTGGCGACGTGGCGCGCCATGGCCGTGTCGAGCTCGGCGCACAGGCCGAGGCTGTCGGCCACGACCACGGCCCGCAGGTGCTCGAGCCCGCCCTCCATCGCCTCGATCCACGGCGCGGTGCGCTGCAGGCGGTCCGCGGTGAAGACGTACAGCATGAGCACCCGGTCGATGGTCCGCACGAGGACCTCGGTGTCCACGTCCTGCAGGAGCAGGTCGGCGTGCCGGGGCCGGAAGCCCCCGTTGCCACCGACGTACAGGTTCCAGCCGGTCTCGGTCGCGATGACGCCGAAGTCCTTGCTGCGCGCCTCGGCGCACTCGCGCGCGCAGCCCGACACCCCCATCTTGACCTTGTGCGGGCTCCGCAGACCCCGGTACCGGAGCTCCAGGTCGATCGCCAGCGTCGTCGAGTCCTGCACCCCGAAGCGGCACCAGGTCTGGCCGACGCACGACTTCACCGTCCGCAGGCTCTTGCCGTACGCGTGGCCGCTCTCCATGCCGGCGTCGACCAGGCGCTTCCAGATCAGCGGCAGCTGCTCGACCCGGGCCCCGAACAGGTCGATCCGCTGCCCGCCGGTGATCTTCGTGTAGAGCCCGAAGTCCTGCGCCACCTGCCCGAGCAGGATCAGGTGGGCGGGCAGCACCTCACCACCGGGGATGCGCGGGACGACGGAGTAGGTGCCGTCCTTCTGCAGGTTGGCCAGCATGTGGTCGTTGGTGTCCTGCAGCGAGCCCCGCTCGCCGTCCAGGACGTACGCGCCGTCGAGGGAGGCGAGGATCGACGCCGCGGTGGGCTTGCAGATGTCGCAGCCCCGGCCGCGGCCGTGCTCGGCGAGCAGCCGGCTCCAGGTCGTGGTGCCGGTGACGCGGACGACCTCGAACATCTCGGCCCGGCTCAGGTCGAAGTGCTCGCACAGGGCGGTGCTCACCGGCACGCCCAGGGCGTCGAGCTCGGTGGCGACGAGCTCCTTGACCAGCCCGACGCACGAGCCGCAGACCGTCCCGGCGCCGGTGCAGGCCTTGACGGCCTTGAGGTCGCGGCAGCCGGCATCGGCCACTGCTGAGCAGATCTCGGCCTTGCTGACGTCACGGCAGGAGCAGACCTGCGCGGACGGAGGCAGGGCTGCGGCACCGATCCCGGTCGGCTCCCCCGAGCGAGCGGGCAGCACGAGATCGGCCGGGTTGCCGGGCAGGAGCGAACCGACCAGCGGCCGCAGCACCGGATAGGCGCTGGCGTCGCCGATGAGGATGCCGCCCAGCAGGGTCGACGCGTCGTCGGTGACGACCAGCTTGCGGTAGACGCCTGCCACCGGGTCGGCCCACACCAGCTCGAGGGCCCCGGGGGTCGTGGCGTGCGCGTCGCCGAAGCTGGCGACGTCGATGCCGAGCAGCTTGAGCT
>JBKKBU010000294.1:0-3252 GCA_046713755.1 Mycobacteriales bacterium | reverse complement strand
GGACGCAGGCGCGCCGGTCGTCGACGTCGGCGTGGCCCTGCTCGGCAACGAGGAACCCAGCGAGCTGCTGCTCACCAAGTTCGACCCCCCGGTCAAGAAGGTGGAGGTCGGCTCGGGGCTGTCCTTCGAGCTCGCGTCCATCACCGCAGCCTTCGAGGGCATGCAGGGGCTCGTCCGCCGAGCCGCCGACGCGGGCGCGCGCGCCGTCGTGAGATCGCAGTTCTCGGACGACATCAGTCGCGACCTGCTGGCCCAGACCGCCGCCGTGGAAGCCGACGCCCTGCTGCTCCCGACGGCAACGCCCGACGACCTGCGACGGGCCGAGCGCCTGGTCGCCGTGGTCGACTGCGCGGTCCTGCTCACGATGGGCACAGCCGCGACAGGGGACCCCTCAGGTCGTCTCGTGGTCGTGCCTGGACCCGGCGGTGACGGGCTGGCAGCCGTCGAGCAGGCGATCCGGGTGGCGCTCCGCACCGGCGCCGTGGTCGAGGTGGCGGACAGCGGTGAGCGCAAGGACAGTCGCAGAGCGAGCGGCCTGGTCGAGCGGCTGACCGCAGCTGGCGTGAGTGCCGGCGTGCTGCCGGGACTGGACCCGGTCGCTGCACCCGGCACCCTGGTCCTTGCCGGGCTCGAGGGATGGGCGGCCGGCCGGCCGCTTCCCGAGGCAACCGCGACTTCGGCAGTGCTAGCCGGTGCGACGATCGTGCTGGTGCGATCGGCGCGCGACGACCGCGGTGAGCGGCTGGAGCAGCTGCTGCAGACCCTCAGCACGGCGCGCGCCACCGGGCGGACCTGACCAGGGCGAGACCAGGCTGATCGTCGTCAAGATCGCCCCCTCCCCTGCCGATACGTCAGGGGAGACAGGTGTGGCGCTGCCGCCAGGGGGGCAGGCTCCATGACGACGAGGGAGGTGCCAGGTGCTGGTCGAGACCGCAAACAGCCTCTATGAGGTCCGCGAGTCCGAGCGCATCTACCGCCTGGTCGACCGCGACCCTCGCACGGGCCTGCACGCGCTGGGCGCCTGGCTGCGCTTTGACCGGCTTGGTCCCATTACGGCCGGCGAGCCACTGCGCATCTTCGTGTCCGGCGAGGACGACGGCCGTTCGCTGCGCTTCCAGGTGATCACGACGTCCCCGGTGACCAAGGTCGTCCTCGCAGCCTGACAGTCGCCGTTGCCGGTTCACATTCTCAAGCTGCCGGTTGTTTCGCCCTATCGCAGCTCGGCAGTATGGGGCTAACGTCGCGGCCGGGGTGGGCTGATGATGCAGGCAACGCTGGCGGAGCCGATGCAGCCGGCTGCTGGACGACCCCACGCTTTGCGCCACCGGTTCGTCGCGGCTACCGCCGTTCTGGTGCTGGCCAGCTCCACGGTGGTGGCCACGGCCATCCCCGCGCTCGCGGCCGGCGAGCCGCCCCAGCCCGTTGCCGACTCCTTCAGCGTCGAGCGGCGAGACGCCTTCGACGTCCTGGCCAACGACAGCGACCCTGATCGCGACCTGCTGACCGTGGTCGACACCTCGACGCCGACGAACGGCACCGCGACCTGCCTCCCGTCAGGGGCCTGCACCTACAGCGCCAACTCCGACTTCGTCGGCACTGACCAGTTCACCTACACCGTCAGCGACGGCAGCCTCACCGCGGAGGCGACCGTCACCGTGCTGGTGAACGGCACGCCTGAGTCAACGGTCCCTCCGACACCGGCGCCCGACGAGATCACCACCAGGGCCGACGAGCCCGTGACAACCGATGTGCTCGCCAACGACCGGACGACCGGTGGCACGGTCGAGGTCTCGAGCGGCCCCAGTCACGGCACCGTGTCGTGCACGTCGTCCGGTCTGTGCACCTACACACCAGGATCCGGATTCGTCGGCTACGACGGCTTCGGCTACACCGTCACCGATTCGTTCGGGACCGCCTCCGGCACAGCACTCATCACCGTGGTGCCGGCCGATGCCGGATTCGACGTGGCCACCAGCGGTCGGCCAGCGGCAGCGCCGACGGGGACCTCGATCACGCAGGGTGAGTCCGCCGCCTGGACGGTGGCCGCGCAGCCACGGCCGGACGGCCTGCCGCAGACCTGGGCATCGGCACACCCGCCGGCACCGACGACGGTGTCGTTGACAGGTCCGCACGCGGTCGAGACCGCCTCCGTGACGACGGCTCCTGGCTGGTCGCTCACCACGAGCACGGATGGCACGACGCTGTCCGCCGGCACGCGGGCGCTCCTCGGCGAGTCCACGACCAATGCCCTCCCGCCGCCGCTGCCGCCGATCAGCCAGGGCACCGGCGGTGACGGGCACGTCCCCATCCTGATCGGCACCAAGGCCTACGCCTTCTTCCACCACTCCGACCCGACGTCAGTGAGCTGCATCGACCGGGAGACCGGGCAGCTGTGCCCGGGCTACCCCCAGCTGCTCAACGTCGGCTCCGACGACATCATCGGCCCCGGCGCGGTCATCGGGTCGCGCATCTATGTCAGCGTCTACACCGCGACGTCGTACGCCCAACGCAGCGCTCTCGCCCTGTACTGCTGGGATGCAGCCCGGGACACGACCTGCGGATTGATCGTCACCGACCGGGTGCTCGGGGATGGCCGCCGACTCACGCAGTCGGCACCTCGCGCGGTGGCCGGCAAGCTGTGGTTCGGCGCGGATGACGGCCTGCTGCACTGCGTCGACCCGGCGACGAACACGTCGTGCCAGGTGCCGGCGCTGCCGATGGGACTGGGCAGTGCGGGTGTTGACACCCCGACAGCAATCTTCGACATCGTCGCCCATGGGAGGCGGGTCTTCGTCAGCCGCCAGGACGGCTCCACGGCTGCCCCCGCCCCGGTCGCGTGTCTCGATGTGTCATCCCTCGGGGCCTGCGAAGGCTGGTCCGAGCCGCGCCAGTTCCATACCCGCAACCTGGTCACCGGCTACGACGGCAATGGCACGGCAGACGGCGTCTGCGCCGTCGACACCCAGTCCATGGAGTGCGTGAGCGATACCACTCCGGGCGAGGTCATGACCTACGGCGGGTGGCCGCTGGTCGATCTCTACTACTCCGTCTCCGAAGAGGCAGAGGCAGGCACGCGCACGCTGTTCGCCACCGGCGTGGGCGACTCCGGCCTGGGTTGCTGGGACTGGACCCTCAAGCCACCCGCGCTGTGCACGGCCGGCCGCTGGGGACAGGGCGAGGGCGCTTCGCGACTCGACGTCATCCAGCAGCCGCTCCCCACCGCCTACGGCGCCACCTTCGACGGAACCTCCC
>JBKKBU010000293.1:0-3197 GCA_046713755.1 Mycobacteriales bacterium | reverse complement strand
GCGCTCGGCCGGGGTCCAGGTCGAGGTGGGGCTCTTCGAGCAGGAGGCAGCCACCGGGCCGCTCGAAGCCTGGCTGACCGCGCAGCGCACCGGCCGGCCCTTCGTCACCTGGAAGGCCGCGGTCACTCTCGACGGCCGCTCCGCCGCCGCCGACGGCAGCAGCCGATGGATCACCGGGGAGGCCGCCCGCGCCGACGTGCACCGGCTGCGCGCGGAGGTCGACGCGGTGGTCGTGGGGGTGGGCACCGTCCTGGCCGATGACCCGCAGCTCACCGTCCGACCCGACCCCGGCCGCCAGCCGCTCCGGGTCGTGCTCGACCGCTCCGGACGCACTCCTTCGACCGCGCGGGTGCTCGACGCTTCGGCGGAGACCTTGGTGCTGGCCGAGTCGCCGCTCGCCGCGCTGCAGGTCCTGCAGGCCCGCGGCGTCGTGAGCGTGCTGCTCGAGGGTGGCCCGACCGTCGCGGCCGCGTTCCTGCGCGCCGGCCTGGTCGACCGGGTGGTGACGTATGTCGCACCCGTGTTGCTGGGCGAAGGGCCTGCTGCCGTCGCACTCTTGGGGGTGGGAACGATCAGCGAGGCGCTCCGGTTGCGCCTCGACGAGGTGCAGCGCGTCGGCGACGACGTGCGGATCGTCTCCAGACCGCGTAGGGAGAGCTGACCGTGTTCACCGGAATCGTCGAGGAGCTCGGTGAGGTCACCGGCTGGGAGGACCTGGCCGACGCGGCCCGCCTGACCGTCGCGGGCCCGCTGGTCACCAGCGATGCCGGCCACGGCGACTCCATCGCGGTCAACGGCGTCTGCCTCACCGTCGTCAGCAACGAGGGCGGGTCCTTCACCGCCGACGTGATGAAGGAGACCCTGGACCGCTCGAGCCTCGGCGCCCTGCGGGTCGGCTCGCGGGTCAACCTGGAGCGAGCGGTGCGGCTGTCCGACCGGCTCGGCGGACACCTTGTCCAAGGTCATGTCGACGGCGTCGGCGAGCTGCTTGCACTGAGCCCGAGCGAGCGCTGGTCCGTCGCACGGGTGTCGCTGCCCGCTGACCTGGACCGCTACGTCGTCGTGAAGGGCTCCATCACCGTCGACGGGGTGTCGCTGACCGTGTCCGCTGTGCGGGACGGCTGGTTCGAGATCAGCCTGATCCCCACGACACTGGAGCTCACGACGCTGGGTCACAAGGGCGTGGGCGACCCGGTCAACCTCGAGGTCGACATCATGGCCAAGTACGTCGAGAAGCTCCTCCAGCACCACTCCAGCCAAGCGGAAGGCTCGCAGTGACGACAGCCCAGGAGGCCGGGCTCGACACCATCGAGCGCGCCATCGCCGACATCGCGGCCGGCAAGGCGGTCGTCGTGGTCGACGACGAGGACCGCGAGAACGAGGGCGACATCGTCTTCGCCGCGCAGATGGCGAGCGCCGAGCTGGTCGCCTTCACCATGACCCACTGCCGCGGTCTGCTCTGCGTGCCGCTCGAAGAGGACGTCCTCGACCACCTGCAGCTCGGCCAGATGGCGCCGCACAACACCGAGCGCATGCAGACCGCCTTCACGGTCAGCGTCGACGCCCGCGAGGGTGTGACGACCGGCATCAGCGCCGCCGACCGGGCGCACACCATCCAACTGCTCGCCGACGCTGACACCTCGCCTTACGACCTCGTCCGGCCCGGTCACGTGTTTCCGCTCCGGGCCAAGGCCGGCGGGGTCCTGCGTCGCCCCGGCCACACCGAGGCAGCGGTCGATCTCGCGCGCCTCGCCGGGCTGAAGCCAGCCGGTGTCATCTGCGAGATCGTGCAGGACGACGGGACGATGGCCCGGCTGCCGGAGCTGCGAGAGTTCGCCGAGCGACACGGGCTGGCACTCATCTCCATCGCCGACCTGATCGCCTTCCGGCGCCGCACCGAGAAGCAGGTCGTCCGGGTCGCGGAGGCCAAGATCCCCACGCGCTTCGGGGAGTTCCAAGCCGTCGGCTACGAGTCGGTGCTCGACGGCATCGATCACGTCGCCCTCGTGCGGGGCGAGATCGGCGACGGCCACGACGTCCTCGTGCGGGTGCACTCGGAGTGCCTCACCGGCGACGTGTTCGGCTCGAAGCGCTGCGACTGCGGGCCGCAGCTCGACGCTGCGCTCCAGGCGGTCGCCGACGCCGATCGAGGCGTCGTGCTCTACGTCCGTGGACACGAGGGTCGGGGGATCGGCCTCATGCACAAGCTGCAGGCCTACCAGCTGCAGGACACCGGCGCCGACACCGTCGACGCCAACCTCGAGCGGGGGTTGCCGGCCGACGCTCGCGACTACGGCACCGGGGCGCAGATCCTGGTTGATCTCGGCATCCGCACCATGCGGCTGCTCACCAACAACCCGGCCAAGCGGGTTGGCCTGGAGGGCTACGGGCTAGAGATCGTCGAACGGGTGCCGTTGGCCGCCCACCCGACGAAGGAGAACCTGCGCTACCTGCAGACCAAGCGCGATCGGATGGGTCACGACCTGCCCGGGCTCGCCGACTTCGAGCTGACCGAGGCCAGCGCCGACGACGTGCACCCGACGGAGGACGAGTGAGCGGCGCCGGCGCTCCAGACGCGCAGCCGGTGGACGCCACCGGGCTGCGGCTCGCCATTGTGGCCACCCGCTGGCACGAGGGGATCACGGCTGCCCTGCTGGACAGCGCCCTGCGGACCGCCGCCGAGTGCGGGGCCGAGGACCCCACCGTCGTCCGCGTCGCCGGCGCGGTCGAGCTGCCGGTCGTCGTACAGGCACTGGCTCCTTCCCACGACGCCGTGGTTGCTCTCGGCGTGGTGATCCGTGGTGGCACTCCGCACTTCGACTACGTGTGCGACGCGGTCACTGCGGGTCTCACCCGGGTCGCCCTCGACCAGGGCACCCCGGTCGGCAACGGCGTGCTGACCACCGACACCGAGCAGCAAGCCCTTGACCGCTCCGGCCTCCCGGGTTCGGCTGAGGACAAGGGCCGCGAAGCCACCCTCGCCGCGCTCGACACCGCCCTCACGTTGCGCGCCCTGCGCACCCCTCGCTAGGAGACCCCGTGCTCGCCGTCGTCCTGCCCAAGGGCAGTCTCGAGAAGCAGACCCTCGAGCTGTTCACCTCCGCCGACCTCGGTGTGCTGCGCGGCTCGGACCGGGACTACCACGCGAGCATCGACGACCCCCGCATCGACAAGGTCCGCTTCCTGCGCCCGCAGGA
>JBKKBU010000292.1:0-14664 GCA_046713755.1 Mycobacteriales bacterium | reverse complement strand
CGAGCGCCGCCACGTCGTCGGGGTGCACGAAGACCACCCGGCGACCGATGGCCGGAGCCTGGTGGCCTGCGCCGAGGCCGGTGACGTCGTCGCGGTCGAAGAGCTCGCTCGGGCCGGCCGGGCGATCGGGATCGGCATCGTCTCGGCGGCGGCCCTGCTCGACGTGCCGCTCGTGGTGCTCGGTGGCGGGCTCTCGCAGGCCGGGCGGTTCCTGTGGGAGCCGTTGCAGGCCGAGATCGGCGTACGGGTGGGGCTGTCGTTCCTGGCGGACCTGCGGGTCGTGCCGGCCGCCCTCGGCCAGGACGCCGGCCTCGTCGGTGCCGCCGCCCTCTGGAGATGATCAGACAGGCCCAACCTGTCTGATCCACTTCGGCGCCAGACGGCCCTTTTCGCCGTAGATGATCAGACAGCGAGGGGTTGTCTGATCAACTTCACCACGATCGACTTGGAGGTCGGGGTCTGGGAGCCGTCGGCGGTGGAGTCCAGGGGGACCAGCACGTTGGTCTCGGGGAAGTACGCCGCCGCGCAGCCCCGCGCCGTGGGGAAGGCCACCACCCGGAAGGCCGGCGCCCGCCGCTCCCCGTCGGACCACTCGCTGACGAGGTCCACGAGGTCGCCGTCGGTCAGGCCGAGCGCCGCCACGTCGTCGGGGTGCACGAAGACCACCCGGCGACCGCCGGTGATCCCGCGGTAGCGGTCGTCGAGGCCGTAGATCGTGGTGTTGAACTGGTCGTGCGACCGCACCGTCTGCAGCAGCAACCGTCCCGGCGGGACCGTCACCACCGACAGCTCGTTGACGGTGAGCTGGGCCCGGCCGCTCGGCGTCGAGAAGGCCTGCTGGCCACGGGAGGCATGCGGCAGGAGGTAGCCGCCGGGCGCGATGGAGCGGGCGGCGTAGCCCTCGCAGCCCGGGACCACGCGCTCGATGGCCGCACGGATCACGTCGTAGTCGGCCTCGAAGGCGGCCCAGGGCAGCGGCACCCGGTCGTGCAGCAGCAGCGCCCCGAGTCGGCAGACGATCGCGACTTCTGACAGCAGGTCGGCCGACGCCGGCTCGAGCCGCCCCCGTGAGGCGTGGACAGCCGACATCGAGTCCTCGACCGTGACGACCTGGTCGCCACTCGCCTGGGTGTCTCGCTCGGTCCGGCCGAGGCACGGCAGGACCACCCCGATCGCGCCGGTCACGGTGTGCGAGCGGTTGAGCTTGGTGGACACCTGCACCGACAGGCGGGTGGACCGGACGGCAGCCTCGGTGACCGCCGAGTCGGGGGTGGCCGCGACGAAGTTGCCGCCCATGGCCATGACCACCCGCACCCGACCGTCGCGCAGCGCGCGGATCGTGTCGACGGTGTCGAAGCCGTGGTGGCGGGGCGGCGCGAAGCCGAACTCCCGCTCCAGCCCGTCGAGCAGCGCCGGTGGCGGCTGCTCCCAGATCCCCATCGTCCGGTCGCCCTGCACGTTGCTGTGGCCGCGGACCGGGCAGACCCCGGCGCCCGGCTTGCCGATCGAGCCGCGCAGCAGCAGCAGGTTGACGACCTCACGGATCGTGGCGACCGAGTTCTTGTGCTGGGTCAGGCCCATCGCCCAGCAGACGACGATCCGGTCCGCCGCTGCCAGCCGCGTGACGAGCTCCTCGATCTGCCCGTCGTGCAGGCCGGTGGCCTGGCGGACGATGACCGGGTCCACGGCCCTGAGGTGCGCTGCCAGCGCGTCATAGCCCTCGGTGTGGTCGGTCAGGAAGCGCTCGTCGACCGCGCCCTGGGCGATCAGTCGACTGTTGACGGCTTGCAGCAGGGCGAGGTCGCCGTTGACCCGGACCTGCAAAAAAAGGTCGGCCAGCGCCGTCCCTCGACCGACCACACCGGACACCCGCTGCGGGTTCTTGAAGCGGATCAGCCCGGCCTCGGGCAGGGGGTTGATCGCCACGATGCTGGCACCGGCCTGCTTGGCGGCCTCCAGCGCGGAGAGCATCCGCGGGTGGTTGGTTCCCGGGTTCTGTCCCATCACGACGATGACCTCGGCCTGCTCGAGGTCATCGAGCGTCACCGAGCCCTTGCCGATGCCGATCGTCTCGGTCAGGGCGCGGCCGCTGGACTCGTGGCACATGTTGGAGCAGTCCGGCAGGTTGTTGGTGCCGAAGGCGCGCACCATCAGCTGGTAGAGGAACGCCGCCTCGTTGGAGGTCCGTCCGGAGGTGTAGAACGCCGCCTGGTCGGGCGATTCCAGGGCGCGCAGCTCGGTGGCGACCACCCCGAGAGCCACGTCCCACGACACCGGCTCGTAGTGGTCGCTGCCCTCCCGCTTGAGCAGCGGCGTGGTCAACCGCCCCTGCTGGCCCAGCCAGTAACCGGAGCGCTCGGCGAGCGACGACACCGGGTGCTCGGCCCAGAAGGCATCGGGGATGCGGCGCTTCGTCGCCTCCTCGGCAACGGCCTTCACGCCGTTCTCGCAGAACTCGGCCCGGTGCCGCTCGGTCCCCTCTGGCCAGGCGCAGCCGGGGCAGTCGACGCCGTCGACCTGGTTGAGCTTCAGCAGGGTGCGGGTGGCCCGCGCAGGTCCGAGGTGGTCGAGCGCGTGCTCCAGCGAGTGCAGCACCCCGGGGACACCGGCCGCCCACTGCTTCGGCTTGCCGACCGACAGGTCGCGGTCCCCGGCATCTTCGCGGGGGGCCTCCTTCACGTGATGCGCTCCGCACCGGCGTAGACGTTCATCGACTGGCCGCGCAGAAAGCCGACCAACGTCAGCCCGCTCTCGACGGCCAGGTCGACGGCCAGCGACGATGGCGCGCTGACAGCTGCCAACAGGGGGATGCCGGCCATCACGGCCTTTTGGACCAGCTCGAAGGACGCCCGACCGGAGACCAGCAGCACCGTCCCTGACAGCGGCAGCAGCTGCTCGCGCAGCCCCCATCCCACGACCTTGTCGACGGCGTTGTGCCGACCCACGTCCTCGCGGACGACGAGCAGCTCACCCTCGGCGGTGAACAGCCCCGCGGCGTGCAGCCCGCCGGTGCTCTCGAAGACGTCCTGCGCCGCGCGCAGGCGACCGGGGAGCATCCGCAGGACGTCAGCGCCGACGCGCAGGGCATCCACCGCCACGTCGTACGACGAGGTCGTGCGCACTCCCTCGATGGCGGCCCGCCCGCAGACTCCGCACGACGAGGAGACGAAGGTGCTGCGTTCGAGGTGGGATGGCATCACGACGCCGGGTGCGAGCTCGACCTCGAGGACGTTGTAGGAGTCGGAGCCGTTGTCCGTGCAGTAGCGGATGGTGCGCAGATGGTCGGGCTTGCTGACCACGCCTTCACTGATGAGGAACCCGGCGGCCAGGTCGATGTCTGCCCCCGGGGTCCGCATCGTGACCGCGAAAGGCCGGCCGGCGACCCGGATCTCCAGCGGCTCCTCGCCGGCCAGGCTGTCCGGGCCACGCCAGGCCGGCTCACCCGCAACGAGCCGGGTGACCGTGCGGCGCTGCACCACCCGACTCATGAAGCCCGACCCATGACCTCATCGTGCAGCACGTGGGGCAACTCCGCACGGGGGCGGCTCGGTGCCACACTCGCCCCGTGTCCGCACCACATGTGACCGTTGACGACGTCCGCGCCGCCCGCGTCCTGCTCGAGGGGGTCGCGCGCACCACGCCGCTGGAGGGGTCGCGAGCGCTGTCGGCCCAGGTCGGCGGTGAGGTCCTGCTGAAGTGCGAGAACCTCCAGCGGACGGGCTCCTTCAAAATCCGGGGCGCCTACGTGCGGATCGCCGGGCTCACCGAGGAGGAGCGCGCGCGCGGGGTCGTCGCCGCCAGCGCCGGCAACCACGCGCAGGGAGTGGCGCTCGCCGCTCAGCTGCTCGGCTGCAGCGCCACGGTCTTCATGCCGGAGGCCGCGCCGCTTCCGAAGGTGGCCGCCACCAAGGCGTACGGCGCGGAGGTACGCCTGACCGGAGCTACCGTGGAGGACGCGCTCGCGGCGGCTGGGGCCTTCAGCGCCGAGACCGGGGCCGTCCTCATCCACCCGTTCGACCACGTGGACGTCATCGCCGGCCAGGGCACGGTCGGCCTCGAGCTCCTCGAGCAGTGCCCCGAGGTGCGCACCGTGGTGGTCTGCACCGGTGGTGGCGGCCTGGTCTCCGGCATCGCGGTCGCCGTCAAGGCGCTCCGCCCGGACGTCACGGTGGTCGCCGTCCAGGCCGAGGGCGCTGCTGCCTTTCCGCTGTCGCTGGCCGCTGGAGCACCGGTGGCCCTGCCTGCCATGACGACGATGGCGGACGGCATCGCCGTGGGCCGCCCCGGCGAGGTGACCTTCGCCCATGTCCGCGACCTGGTCGACCGGGTCGTCACGGTCTCCGATGACAGCCTGGCGAGGGCGCTCGTGCTGTGCCTGGAGCGCGCCAAGTTGGTCGTGGAACCGGCGGGGGCCGCGGCCGTCGCCGCGATCATGGACGATCCCGCCGCTTTCGAGCCGCCGGTGGTGGCAGTGGTGTCCGGCGGCAACATCGACCCGCTGCTGCTGGCGAAGGTCATCCGGCACGGCCTGATCGCTGCCGGTCGCTTCCTGAGCCTGCGGGTGCGCATCCCCGACCGCCCGGGCGAGTTGGCCAGGCTCCTCGGGGTTTTGGGGGCCGCCGCTGCCAACGTGCTGGACGTCGAGCACCAGCGGACCGGTCGCGGGCTGCACCTCGACGAGGTCGAGGTCGAGCTGCAGCTCGAGACCAGAGGGCCGGAGCACGGCGCGGACGTCGTCGAGCGGCTCGCCGCTGCGTCGTACGCCATGGCCCGCTTCTGAGACGATCCACCCGAAAGCCGGACGAAACCTGGCGAAGCGGGCAGGACATGGTGGCCAGGACGTCGAAGCAGCACCTGATCTGGTCGAGACACGGGTGAGGGGTCGGCAGTGGTGGTTCACAGGCGAGCAGTGACGGGGGGCGCGCTAGCGCTCGCCCTGGGCATCGGACTGGTGGGCGTCGCTCCTGCTGCTCAGGCTGGCCCGGTCTGCACCAACGGCTTCAAGGGCGGGCCGCCGATGGCCACCTGCGGTGACCGGATCTTCCCGGAGGCGGCCGTCGCCCGGACCTACGTCCAGTTCCGCGAGGACGCCACCGGGTTCTCGGAGTACCGGGACGGCTTGCTGTTCCTCGAGCAGACCTACCCGCGCTACGTCGACGTTTTCACGCTGTCGGAGAAGTACGGCAAGAACGCCGTTTCCGCGGGCCCGGACAAAATCCGCGCGGGTGACGAGGGTGACACCGGCGACGGCAAGGAGATCTACGTCGTCCGGCTCACGGACAAGGAGACGCCCGACGCCGACAAGGAGCGGCTGTTCTTCAGCCTGTCGGTCCACGGCAACGAGCGCGGCGGCCTCGAGGGTGGTCTGCGCGCGATCGAGGACCTGGCCCGCGACGCCACCCGCGGCGACGCGACGATCAGCGACGGCTTCGAGAACTACGAGAGCAACACCGGCAAGAAGCCGGTGTTCCACAACTACGCGGTCAGGGACGTGCTCGCCAAGGAGGACGTCTACTTCACCTCGTTCAACCCCGACGGCTGGACCGCCGGCGACGTCGTCCCGCCCGGGACGACCAGCGTCTTCGCCCGGACCAATGGTCGCAACGTCGACCTCAACCGGCAGATGCCGACCAAGGGCAGCATCAACATCAGCCGCAACCCGTTGTTCGAGAACGAGACGGACTACGGGATCCAGCTGGTCGACGAGGTCGCCGCTGCTTCCCCTGGCAAGCTGATGGCCTACGGCGCCGACGTCCACGGCGAGCTCACCAGCCGGGCTTACGTCGACATCATGTATCCCGCCGGGCAGTTCGACTCGGTCAAGCACCGCCAGCTGATCGCGATCGCCGAGCGCACCAAGTCCGTCATCGACGAGACCCTCTACGCCGGCATCCAGAACCAGATCGAGAACAACACCGGCGGCAACGAGGGCGAAGGCATCGAGGAGACGGTGCCTGGCCTGCCGACCAACACCATCCCGACCATGCCGGCCCACTGGGCCACCGTGTGGGACACCCTCGGCTACACCGACACCGGCTTCATCGGTGACTACCTCGCTGCTGACGTCAGCGTCACCGGCATGGACTACGAGATCTTCCTCAACCACACGGTCCCGGACAAGACCTGGAACGTGTACCTGCAGGAAAACCACATCAATGCGAGCCGGGCCATCATCAAGACCGCGATGGCCTACGCGATCACGCAGTCCGAGGAGTTCAACGAGGACAACGTCGTGATCGAGACCGGTGGCCAGGCCGGCTACGTCAACGACCCGCTCTTCGTGACCAACACCGATGCCAACGGCCCCGGCGAGCTGCCCGGCCCCGATGGCGACGGGGTCGGCGCCAACGGCCTCCCGGTCAAGCAGGCTCCCTACCAGGCCACCCGCATGAAGTGGTTCACCGATACCTCGCGGTTGATGCCCAAGCCGTTCAAGCCGATCGCCTCGGGTGACATCGCTGCCTCCGCGGCCACGCTCGACCAGCTCGACACTCTCGTGCTGGCCGACAACAAGCTGCCCAAGGACAGCAAGGGCCGCACAGTGCCGGCTGCGACCTACTTCGCCAACATCAAGAAGTGGGTGGAGAAGGGCGGCAACCTCGTCCTCACCGACAAGGCGATCCACGCCCTCGGTGACCTCGGTGTCGTCGACGCCGAAGCCGTCGAGAACATCACCGTCTACCAGCCCTACGCCGACTTCGAGACCTTCGACGACCCGATGATGGCCGGCCTGCGCAAGAACGCCCGCCAGCTCGTCGAGGCGGCCGTGCTCGGTTACGGCATCGGTGACACCGCATCACCGATGACCGCCGTCGCCCCGGCGGCGTTCACCGAGGCCGGCGGCAAGGTCATCGGGCTCACCGAGGACAAGGTCACCGTGGGCCACCTGGCGCTCGGCGCCGGTCGGATCCAGATCCTCGGTGGCGCGCTCCCGACCCAGACCGAGGACAACGACCACCGCTTCGGGCTGCGGGACTACGCCCTGACCTACTCGGGCCTGTTCATCCTGGAGAACGCGCTGCGCCACGACGCGCCCGGGCTCGGCGCCGCCGCTCCGGCGGGCTTCACCCCGACCCGGCCCACGCCTCCGGTCGCCGCCCCAGGCAACCCCAGCCTCCCGGCTACCGGCGGCGGCATGGAGCTCGCGCTGCTCGGCCTGACGTTGTTCGGCCTGACTCTGGTCGCGCACCGTCGGCGCGCGGCTCGGGCTGCGGCCTGACCGGCACCCCAGGGCTCGTTCAGCAGCCGTCGACGGACAAGTCCCGTCGGCGGCTGCCGACGTTGGAGCTCCTGGCACTTGGCCTGATCGCGGCCGGTCTCGGTCGGCCGTTCGTCGCCGACGTCGTCGACGCGCCGGTGCTGCAGACGTGGTCGACGGTGTTCGTCTCGATCTGCGTGCAGGCGCTGCCGTTCCTGGTCCTCGGGGTGCTGCTGTCCGGGGCGCTGACCGCCTTCCTGCCCCCGGGGACACTCGCCCGGGCGCTGCCCCGCAGCCCGGTCCTGGCCGTCCCGGTGGCGAGCGCTGCCGGGGTGCTGCTGCCCGGCTGCGAGTGCTCGTCGGTGCCTGTCTCGGCGGGCCTCATGAGCACCGGCGTCCCGGCCGCGCCGGCCTTGGCGTTCATGCTCGCAGCGCCCGCCGTCAACCCGATCGTGCTGGTGTCCACGGCCGTGGCCTTCCCGGCTCTGCCGGAGATGGTGGTCGCCAGGCTGCTGGCGTCGCTCATCGTCGCGATCGTCATCGGGTGGTTGTGGGCCCGCTTCGGGCTGCCTGCCTGGATGCGGCTGCGCGACCGGCACGTCGACGAGAGCGCCACCCGGACGCAGGTGCTGCTCGACAGCGTTCGCCACGACATCGCCCATGCGGGCGGGTTCCTCGTCGTCGGCGGCCTCACTGCCGCGACCCTCAACGTCCTGGTCCCGCCGGCGTTGCTCGACAGCGTCGCCGGGTCCGGCCTGGTCGCCGTGCTCACCCTCGCCGTCCTCGCCGTCGTCCTGGCCATCTGCAGTGAGGCCGACGCGTTCGTGGCCGCTTCGCTCACGCAGTTCTCGCTGACCTCGCGGCTCGCGTTCCTCGTCGTCGGACCGGTCGTCGACGTCAAGCTCATCGCGCTGCACATCGGCACTTTCGGGCGCGGCTTCGCAGCGCGGTTCGCGCCCGTCGTGTTCGTGGTGGCGGTCGGTGCCTCGGTCCTCGTGGGAGGGTGGCTGCTGTGAGGCGAGAGGCGCAGAGCGGCATCTGCCTGCTGCTCGGAGCGATGGCACTGCGGCTCGGGCTCACCGACGCCGCGTTGGCCTACGTCAAACCGTCGCTGCGGCCGCTGCTCGTCGTAGCAGGGGTGGTCCTCGTCCTGGTCGGGATTGCCGGTCTGCGCGCCGGTCGCGCCAGCAAGGCGGACGAGCACGACCACCCGGCGCCGTCGGCGGCCTGGCTGCTGGTGCTGCCGGTCGTGGCGGTGTTCCTCATCGCGCCCGCACCACTCGGTTCCTACGCCGCCAGTCGGCAGAGCGACTCCCGCGCCATCGAGCGCCGGGCCGTCACGTCGCCGCTGCCCGCTGCGGTCGACGGCGCCGTGCCCGTCTCGATGCGCGACTTCCTGGTGCGGGCTGTCAACGGCAGGGAGCTCGAGGGCATCACGGTCCGGCTGACCGGCTTCGCCACGACCGACGGCAAGGGCGTGGCGCTCAACCGCTTCCGGGTGACCTGCTGCGCTGCCGACGGGATCGCTATGCGGGTGCGGCTCGACGGCCTACCGGGCACACCAGCCGACGACAGCTGGTTCGTCGTCGAGGGTCAGCTGCAGCCGGGCGAGCGCGATGCCGACGGCGGGTTGGCGACGCTGCCGCGACTGACCGTCACGAAAGCCACCCCTACGACGCCGCCCAGCAACCAGTACGAGTCCTGACCCGCCTGTCCTGCCACAACGTCCGCTCGCACCGCGCGTGAGCTCTCCCGGTGGAGCGGACGTTACGGGAGGGGGTCAGGGCTCGACGTAGGGCGTGATGTCGACGATGAGGACCTTGGTCTCGCGCGGCCCGAAGGTGACGGTGTCGCCCTGGTGGTGCCCGGCGATCGCCTGGCCGATCGGTGACTCGGGTGAGTAGACGTCCAGCGCGCCGATCTTGCCGCCCTCGTCGGTGGCGTTCTCGCGGTTGGCGAACAGGAACTCCTCGAGGTCGTCGTCGCCGTAGTCGACCCGGATGACGCAGCCCTCCTCGACGGTCTCACCCGAGGGGGTCTCGCCGACCCGCACGTCCCGCAGCAGGACGGTGAGCTGGCGGATCCGGGCCTCGAGCTTGCCCTGCTCCTCCTTGGCCGCGTGGTAGCCGCCGTTCTCCTTGAGGTCGCCCTCCTCGCGGGCCGCCTCGATCTTGGCGACGACCTCGGCGCGCCGGCTGCCGGTCATCTCCGCGAGGCCGGCCGTCAACCGGGCATGGGCCTCGCGGCTGAGCCAGGTGGTCTGGCTGCCGGCGTCGGTGCTCACGTGGGTGCCTCCGTCATTCCAGGTCGCGTACGACAGAACTGCGCGATCCTCGATGCTACGGCTGCCCCGGGCTGGGGGTCGGACTGCTGACACCCTCGGGGAGCAGCTGGCAGCGGAGCACCTCTCCGAGGTTCGCCCGCGTCGTCGTGTCGATGGTCTCGACGACCCGGGTCCGCTTGCGGCCGGCTGGCACGACGATCGTCTTGCTGCCGATCAGGTTGCGCCTGAGGTCCTGTGCCCGCAGGTAGCACTGGGCGGCCCGCGCCGGGTCCTTCACGACGTCGAACTCGAGCAGCACGGAGCGGTCCGCGATGACCATCCGCTGCGTCTGGGTGCTGACCGTCCCACCGAAGTTCTCGTACAACCGGACCGCGCCGAAGCTCACGCCCACCGCGAACACCGTCGCTGCCCCTACGACCACCCATCGGTTGAGCGGGCGCTCCTCGTCGTACCTGCCCGGCGGTCGTCGGGGCTCGCCGGGGGACGTCACGGGACTACTCCGATCGCGCGGGTGGTTGGGTTGTCATGTTCCCAGGAGAGGGGTGTCGCCGTGGTGGCGGGTCCGGAGCAGCTGCGGCTGATGTGCGTGCACGCGCACCCCGATGACGAGTCCAGCAAGGGCGCGGCGACCATGGCTCGCTACGCCCGCGAGGGCGCGGACGTCCTCGTGGTCACGCTCACCGACGGCTCGCGCGGCTCGGTGCTCAACCCGGCCATGGACACCCCAGAGGTGCTCGAGGACATCACCGCGGTGCGCGCCGCCGAGATGGACCGCGCCCGCGAGATCCTCGGCGTGCGACAAGTCTTCCTGGGCTTCATCGACTCCGGCCTGCCCGAGGGCGACCCGCTGCCGCCACTGCCCGACGACTGCTTCGCCAGCGGCGACCTCGGGGAGCAGACTCGGGCCCTCGTGCAGGTGATCCGCGAGCAGCGACCCCATGTGATGACGACGTACGACGAGAACGGCGGCTATCCCCACCCCGACCACATCCGGTGCCACGAGGTGTCGGTGGCGGCCTTCGACGCGGCCGGCGACCCGGACCGGTTCCCGGATGCCGGGGAGCCGTGGCAGCCGAGCAAGCTCTACTACAACCACACCTTCCACAAGGACCGCCTCGTGGCGCTGCACGAGGCGATGGTGTCTCGCGACCTTGAGTCGCCCTACGGGGAGTGGCTGGCGGGCTGGGTCGACAAGCCGGAGGACGCCGGCAGGCTGACGACCAGCGTGCGGTGTGAGGACTACTTCCCGGTGCGGGACCAGGCCCTCATCGCCCATGCCACGCAGGTCGACCCGACCGGCCGCTGGTTCAGCTGTCCGATGGACGTACAGCAGGCGGTCTGGCCGACGGAGGACTTCCAGCTGGCCCGGACCCTCGTCGACGTCGAGCTGCCGGAGGACGACCTGTTCGCCGGCGTCCGTGAGAGCGTGGAGGTATGAACCTCCTGGCAGCCGTCGACAACGTCTCCGCCGGTCCGCTCGGGTTCCTCATCGTCGTGCTGCTGCTGGTCGCGACGTTCGTGCTCATCAAGAACATGGGCTCGCGGCTGCGCAACCTGCCGCGGGAGTTCCCGCCTGACCAGCGCGATGCCGGCGAGGATCCCGAGCAGCGCTAGTCGTCAGTGCTGCGCCGCTGCCGCTTGACCTCGGAGCGCTGCCGCTTGCCCTCGAGCCGGCGTTCCTTCGAGCCCTTCGTGGGCCGGGTCGGTCGGCGCGGCTTGGGCGGGGGAGCGGTGGCCTCGAGCAGGAGCTGGGCGAGGCGGCGCTCGGCGGCCTCGCGGTTCTGCAGCTGACTGCGGTGCTCGCTGGCAGCCACGGTGACGACGCCGTCGACGAGCCGACCGGCCAGCCGCTCCAGGGCCCGGCTGCGTTGGAGGTCGGACAAGGTCGCTGAGCGGGCTACGTCGAAGGACAGCTCGGCTCGGCTGTCGCTGGTGTTCACCGACTGCCCACCCGGGCCGCCGGATCGGCTGAAGCGCCATGACAGCTCGGCCTCGGGGACGACGAGGCGAGAGCTGACCTGCAGGGGACCGGGCACCCGCCGATGGTGCCCTACCACCCCGTGATCAACGCCGCCCTTCCCGCGGTTCTGGTGTGGTGAGACCGTGGGAAGTCCCGCGTTGATCATGGGACGGGGGCTGGGTCAGAAGGCGGCGGACTCGGCGCGGCCGCGGGCGCGCTCGGCGTCCTCCTCGGCGCGGGCCTCGATGCCGGACATGCTGCGCAGCGTCGTCTCTTGCAGTCGCAGCGACAGCAGGAAGGCCGGCACCATGAGGCAGGCAACGGTCAGGAATGCGGTGCGCATGGAGTCGGTGAAGCCCTGCAGGATCACCTGCTGGACGGCGTCCGGCAGGGTGGCGATGACGGTGGTGTCGTCGAGCGAGGCGTTGTTGTCGAAGCGGTCGAGCACGGCCGACGGCAGCCCGGCCGCCAGCGCGCGCTCGCGGATGTTGCCGATCACCGAGCCGAACAGGATCGCCAGGCTGATGGCTGCGCCGAGCGTCCCGCCGACCGAGCGGAAGAACGTCACCGAGCTCGTGGCGACGCCCATGTCGGTGGCCGGCAGGGCGTTCTGCACGCTGATGACGAGGGTCTGCATCGTGAGGCCGAGTCCCATGCCCAGGAAGAGCACGGCCGTGAGCGGCAGCCACAGCGGGGTGTCGTACTCCAGCCGCGACAGCGACAGCAACGACAGCCCGACGAGGACGGTGCCGGGGATCGGGTAGCGGCGCATCCGACCGGTCCGCGAGGTGATGCGACCGATCGTCATCGAGGTCGCGAGCATCCCGACCATGAGCGGCAGCATGAGCAGCCCCGCTGCGGTCGGCGACTGGCCGCGGACGATCTGCAGGTAGAGCGGGACGAGCAGCAGCCCACCGAACATCACGGTCCCGATCAGGACCGACAGCGCGGTGCTGACCCGGAAGACGCGGTAGCTGAAGATGCGCAGCGGTAGCACCGCGTCTTCACCCATCCGGCGCTCCCAGGGCACGAACACCACGAGGGACAGGACGCTGGTGGCGAGCAGGCCGAGAGTCAGCGGCGAGCCCCAGCCCCAGGTGCGGCCCTGCTCGGCGACGAGCAGCAGCGGCACGATGGCGGAGCTCAGCAGCCCGGCTCCAAGGGCGTCGATGCGGTGCTCGCGCCGGGTGTGCGGGAGGTGCAGCACGCGGGTGATGACGATGAAGGCGAGGATCCCGAGCGGCACATTGATGTAGAAGATCCAGCGCCAGCCGTCGGTCCCGAACAGCTCGTCCTGGCCGGCAAAAGCGCCGCCCAGCAAGGGCCCTAGGACGCTGCTCGTGGCAAACACCGACATGATGCGGGCCTGGTAGCGGGCCCGCTCCCGGGGTGCGACGAGATCCGCCACGATGGTGAAGGCCAGCGAGAGCAACCCGCCCGCACCGACGCCCTGCACCGCGCGCCAGACCGCCAACTCGTAGATCGAGCTCGCGGTCCCGCAGAGCATCGAGCCGACGACGAAGATGGCGATCGCGAACAGGTAGAAGGGCTTGCGCCCGTAGAGGTCGGAGAGCTTGCCGTAGAGCGGCGTCGAGATTGTCGAGGCGATGAGGTACGCCGTCGTCGCCCAGGCCTGCGCTGTCTGGCCCTGGAGGTCGTCGGCGATGGTCCGCATGGCCGTCGACACCACGGTCTGGTCGAGGGACGCCAGCAGCATCCCGAGCATGAGGCCGTAGATGACAGCGATCACCTGCCGGTGGGTGAGCGGCTCTGCGCCCGTGGGCCGCTCCGCGACGGCGGTCACCGGGTCAGCTCGAGCGCTGCGGCAGCGGCCGGCTGATCGGTGCGCAGATCGGCGGTGAAGCGCGACAGCGCGGCGGCGAAGTCACCGAGCTCGCGCTCCGACCAGCCGGGCAGCCGGGCAGCCATCGCTGCGGTGCGGGCCCGGCGGACGTCGGCGATCGCCTGGCGCGCCGTGTCGGTGAGCTCGACCAGCGACGCGCGGGAGTCCTGCGGATCGCGCTGGCGGGCGAGGTAGCCGGCCCGCTCGAGCGCAGCCACCTGCCGGCTGACCGTGGACAGGTCGAGGTGGCTGTCGTCGGCGATAGCTGACACCCGCGACGGGCCGGCCTGCTCGATGCAGACGAGGACGGCCAGTGCCGGCATCTCGAGGCGCAGGCCGACTTCGCGGGTCGCCTCCTCGTGCAGGCCCTTCATCGCGCGACCCAGATGGATCAGCTCGCGAGCGACCTCGTCGAGTGCGCCACTCATGTCTCTCCCCGATGCTTGTGTGGTGCAAGCATCAATCATGGCGAGCCGGTCCGCAAGCCCATGCGTCGGTGACACCGGTCACGAAGGTGGCGGCAGCTCGGCCGCATCCGTACCGTCCGTAGCCATGACCCTCTTCGACCTCACCGGCAAGCACGCCGTGGTCACCGGCGGAACCAGCGGCATCGGGCTGATGATCGCCCGCGGCTTCCTGCAGGCCGGCGCCACCGTCTGGATCAGCTCCCGCAAGGCCGCTGCCTGCGAGCAGGTCCGCGAGGAGCTCTCAGCCCTCGGCACCGTCCACGCCGTGCCCGCCGACCTTGCCTCCGAGCCCGAGTGCCTCCGGCTGGCTGCCGTGGTGGGGGAGCAGACCGACCGCGTCGACATCCTCGTCAACAACGCAGGCGCGACGTGGGGTGCGCCGTTCGAGGAGTTCCCCGCGGCTGCGTGGGACAAGGTCGTCGACCTCAACCTCAAGTCGCCGTTCTACTGCACGCGCGCGTTCCTGCCGCTGTTGGAGGCGGGCGCGTCCGATGACGACCCGGCGCGGGTCATCAACATCGGCTCGATCGACGGCCTGCGGGTGCCGGAGCTGCCGACCTACGCCTACAGCGCGAGCAAGGCCGCCCTGCACCACCTGACGAGGGTGCTGGCCAAAGAGCTCGGGCCGAAGCGGATCACCGTCAACGCAGTAGCGCCCGGGCCCTTCGAGTCGAAGATGATGGCCGCGACCCTCGACGTCTTCGGCGAGGCCATCGCGGCCCGCGCACCGCTCGGTCGGATCGGGCGGCCCGACGACATGGCAGGTGTCACGGTCTTCCTCGCCAGCCGCGCCGGGTCCTACGTCACGGGCGCCGTCATCCCGGTCGACGGCGGCATCGCCACGACGGTCTGACGGGCAGTTTCGTAGGTCTGACCTCGAACAGCAGGCGGTCCCGTCCATGTGGACGGGAC
>JBKKBU010000291.1:0-4815 GCA_046713755.1 Mycobacteriales bacterium | reverse complement strand
CCTCGGTGGCCACCTCGCGGCCCTCCTGCACGGCATCCCCCATGTGGTCACCACCCACTCGCTCGAACCGCACCGCCCTTGGAAGGCCGAGCAGCTCGGCGGCGGCTACGCGCTCTCGTCGTGGGCCGAGTCGACGGCACTGCATGCGGCCGACGCGGTGATCGCCGTGTCCGACGGGATGCGCCGCGACGTGCTCACTGCCTATCCGGCGCTGGATCCCGCGAAGGTCCACGTCGTCTACAACGGCATCGACCCAGTGGCCTATGCGCCGACCGACGCCGTCGACGTCCTGGAGCGCCACGGCGTCGATCCGGCGGTGCCCTACGCCGTCTTCGTCGGTCGGATCACCCGACAGAAGGGCCTCGCGCACCTGCTCCGGGCAGCGGCTGCCATCCCCGGCCAGCTGGTCCTGTGCGCCGGCGCGCCGGACACCCCCGAGATCGCGGCCGAGACCGCTGCCCTGGTCGCCGCACTGCAGGCCGCCCGCCGCGGGGTCGTGCTCATCAGCGAGATGCTCGGCAAGGCCGACATCGCGCAGCTGTTGTCGCACGCCACGGTGTTCGTCTGCCCCTCGGTCTACGAGCCACTCGGCATCGTCAACCTCGAGGCCATGGCGTGCGGCACCGCTGTCGTGGCCTCCGACGTCGGCGGCATCCCCGCGGTGGGGCAGGACGGGACGACGGGGCTGCTGGTGCACTACGACGCCGCCGACCCCCTCGGCTTCGAGACCGACCTGGCGGCAGCGGTCACCGCGCTCCTCGAGGATCCGGCCCGAGCGGCCGCCATGGGGGCAGCGGGTCGCGACCGCGCGGTGTCACAGTTCGGCTGGCGGGCCATCGCCGAGCACACCGTGGAGATCTACCGGTCGGTGCGCTAGCCCCGGCACTGAGCCGTCCGGGTGATCACTCTGCGTGTGCAGGATCACACCAAGGTAAGGCGAACCTGTCTCCGCCGGCCACACTTTCGGCTGGTTCGTCCGCGTTTGCACCCAGCCAGGAGACCCCTGTGATCCGTGCGCCCCGTCGCGCTGCCCTGTCCGCCCTCTCGCTCGTCACGGCGACCATCACGGCCACCGCCGTGATGACCGTCGGACCCGCCACTGCCGCCGCCACACCGCTGGTCAGCGTCACGGCAACGGCGCCGCTGTCAGCGTCGATGGCCCAGGCCGTGGCGACCCTGCCGGAGGATGCGCCGTTCGGCGCGTTCGTGCACTTCGACGGCGGTGACCCCGCGTCCCGGGCGGCGCTGCTGACCGACCACGGCCTGCAGGTCGCCAACGACTTCGCGTCCGTCGACGTCACCTTCGCCACGGGCACGCTCGGCGCGCTGCTCGGCCTGCGCGGTGAGCCCGCGGTGACCTACCTGGAGGCCGACCGCCAGCTCCAGTACTTCGGTGAGTCCGCCACCTGGGCCACCCGGGCGCGGGTTGCCCGGACGGCCGTCGGCAACGGCCCGTACCGCGACGCGAACGGCACGGTCCTCGACGGCACCGGCATCGGTGTCGCCGTCGTGGACAGCGGCGTCGACGGCCTGCACCCAGACCTCGCCGGCCGGCTCGCCAAGGCCTACAAGGTCACCTGCCCGACACCGGGCCTCATCAACACCACGACCGGCCTGTGCTTCGGCGGCGCGGTCGTCGTCGACGCCACCGCAGCGCCGTTCACCGACAACACCGGTGGCCACGGCACCCACGTCAGCGGCATCGCGATCGGCGACGGTACCGCCTCCAACGGCACCTACCAGGGCGTCGCACCGGGCGCGAAGCTCTACAGCTACGGCGTCGGCGAGGCCATCAGCATCCTGTTCAACGCCGAGGCCTTCGACCACATGATCACCAACTACGCCACCTTCAACCCGCCCATCAAGGTCGTGAACAACTCCTACGGCGATGCGGCCGGCACGGCGCACGACCCCAATGACGCCTTCTCCAAGCTGACCAGGGCACTGGTCGCCAAGGGCGTCTCCGTCGTCTTCGCGGCCGGCAACGGCGACACCAACGGCGACGGCGGCACCGGCGCCGACGACCGGCTCTCGTCGACCGCCAAGGACCCGACGCCGGGCGTCATCACCGCTGCCAACTACGACGACCTCGGCACGGCGACCCGCAACGGCCCACTGAACAGCAGCTCCAGCCGGGGCAAGAAGGGCTTCGCTGCCGACTACCCGGACCTGTCGGCTCCCGGCTCGAACATCACCGCTGCCTGCAACGCGGCCCTGCCGGTCTGCCGGCTCGAGGTCGTCCCCACCACGTCCTGGGCGCCGCGTTACGCGACGATCAGTGGCACCTCGATGGCCAGCCCGCACATCGCCGGGGCCATCGCCCTGATCTACCAGGCCAGGCCGGACCTGGCGCCGGCGGCGGTCGAGAAAATCCTGCAGGACACCGCCTACCGCTTCGGCGATGCGCTCAGCTACGAGGACGACCCGCAGAACCCCGGCGGCAAGATCTCCTTCGACAAGGGTGCCGGTCTGCTCGACGTCCCGGCTGCCCTCGACGCCCTCGGCGTGGCGGCCGAGAATCGGCCCACCGCCACGGGCCCGTCCGTTGCGCTCACCTCACCGGCCGTCGGCGCGACCAACGACGGGACCGCGCCACTGACTGTCAGCGGCACGGCGTACGACGGCGTCCCGACGCCGGTCGCCCCGACCACGGTCGTCATCGCCTCGGGTGACGACGACCTGCCTGCCCCCGCGCCCGGCGCGGTGGACCTGCGCTCCCTGACGGTCCTCGAAGAGGCCACCGGCCTGCGCTTCACCATCGGGGTCCGCGACATCGAGGACCTCGGGCCGCTGGTGCCCACCCTCCGGTTGTTCCAGAACCTCGGCGGCAAGGCGGTCACGACCTCCATCACGCTGCCGGCAGCGGGGCCGACGGCGTCCGCCTACAACGCGGGCACCAACAGCGCGGTGGCCACGGACATCAAGAGGGACATCGCGAAGGACACCGTGTCGTTCCTGCTGCCGTTCCTCGACCCCGTTGCCGGCGCACCGGACACGTCGCTCGGCAACCCCGCCGCCGGCTCCCTTGGGACCAACGTGCGCCTGCTGGGCATCCCCGGCTTCGCCGTCGACCAGCTACCCGGTGGCACCGGCCCAGCCAGCATCACCAGCCCGGAGTTCGGCAAGCCCTACCTCGTGCGCCGCCCGGGCAGCATCGCGCCGCCGACCGCCGCTGTGCGGATCTCGGTGGACGATGCCGCCGAGCAGCCGACCGCGCTGACCGGGTCGTCGCCGACCTACGGCTTCGGGGCGACGGTGCCGACCACCGGCCTTGCCGACGGCAACCACACCCTGCAGGCCCGCCTCTACCTGGGCGGAGTGCTGGCCTCGACCAGCACGAGGACGTTCACCGTCGCCCGGCCCCGCATCGTGACGAGCAGCGCGGCGTTCACCGCGCCGGCTGAGGGCGCCACGGTCCCGCGGACCGTCGTCGACGTCACGGGGACCACGACCACCGACGCACCAGCCGAGGCCGTTCGGACCGTGGACCTCCGGGTCACGGGCGGCAGCGTCGACAGCGGCCCGCTGGCGACGTTCGGCACCACGAGCTGGACGACGTCGGTCGACTTCGGTGCGCTGCCGGCCGGGAGCTACCTGCTCACCGCCCGGCTGCTGCTGGACGGAGTGGTGGCGGCAACCACCACGCGCACGGTCGTCGTGCCGGTGCCCGTCGTACTGGTGTCCTGCGCCCCGCAGGCCCTGCGCTTCTGGCAGGACCAGTACTCCGGCGGGCCGAAGGCAACCCTCACCGCGGCCGAGCGCGACGCGTTGTCGGCGAAGGCCGCTGAGCTGTCCTCAGGGTGGTTCGCCAACGGCTCCGCCGTCGTGACGGCGCTCTACGTCGGCCGCAGGGTGCCGGCGCAGCAGTCCGCCGCGCAGCAGTACGCCGTGCTGCTGCTCGACCTCGCCGGCGGTCAGCTGTCCAACAGCTACAGCCGCCAGGTGGGCTTGTCAGGCGCCGAGCAGCTGGACCCGGCGACGTACGACACCACCCGCCTGGGTACGACGGTCTCGTCTGCAGCCGCCTGGGTCCGCGCCCAGCTCCCCTCCGGTGACCACGCCGGTGCCGAGCAGGTCGCAGGCTCGATCGCCCGCGGCACCGGCCTCACCTGCTGATCCCGCATGACCCGTCGGCCGGTGCCCCTTGTCGGGTGCCGGCCGGCGGCGTCTTCAGCCGTCGAGTCGCTCGTGGAAGAAGGCGAGGACCGCCTCGACCGCGCTGTCCTGGCGATGCTCGGTGAGGACCGAGTGCTGCTTCCCGTCGTACTCCAGGGCCCGGAAGCGGTCACCCAGCTCGGCCCGCAAGGTGTCGAAACGGGTGCCCACCGCCTTGTCACCCCGGTAGCGCAAGCCGAGCACCGGGCAGTCGGTGCGCGCCGTGACGGCGGCGAGATCCGCGGGCGAGAGGTTGAGGTCGGCCGCCAGCCCCTTCGTCACGGGGAAGGGCATCGACGGCTGCGACAGGACGGGCGCCACCGTGTGCTCCTCGACCATCATCGCGAGGGCAAAGCCGCCGGAGAAGCACATCCCGAGTGCCCCGACTCCGGGGCCGCCGAGTTCCTCGTGGAGCTGCTTCGCCAGCGCCCGGAGCCACGCTGCGATCGGTGAGGTCGTGCCCGCCGAGAGGTGCGCGAACTCCCGGCTGATGCAGACCCGGGCCAGGGTCCGCAGGGTGTTGCCCACCCCCTTCGGCTGGTCGGGGACACCGAACAGCGACGGCATCACCACGGTGAAGCCGCTGGCAACCACCTCTTCCGCGAAGCCCCGGACCAGCGGGGTGATGCCGGGGATCTCATGGACGATGACGACGCCCGG
>JBKKBU010000290.1:0-12878 GCA_046713755.1 Mycobacteriales bacterium | reverse complement strand
CGGGTGGGCCCGTTGCTCGCGCACCAGGAACCGGGTGTCGGCGACGGTGACGGTGCGGGTCAGGGTCATGCGTAGAACACCCTCTCGACGACGGTGCGTGCCCTGCGGGCCGCCCGCCGGTAGTCGTCCAGGAACTCCCCGGAAGCCCCGGCAGGGTAGCCGAGTGCCCGCGCCACCCCGGCCAGCTCGCGGCCGCTCGAGGGCAGTGCCGTCGCGGGTCGGCCGCGCACCAGGACGAGGGCGTCCCGCACTCTGGTCGTGAGCCGCCATGCGGTGCGCAGCACGTCGCCGTCCTCCGCGTCGAGGAGACCGGCAGCGACCGCTGCATCGAGTGCTCCCAAGGTCGAGGTGGTCTGCAGGCCCGGGACGGCATGGGCGTGCTGCAGCTGCAGCAGCTGCACCGTCCACTCGACGTCGGCGAGCCCGCCCGTCCCCAGCTTGAGCTCCAGGGTCCGATCGGAGCCCTTCGGCATCCGTTCTGCTTCGACCCGGGCCTTGATGCGCCGGACCTCGACGACCTGCTCCGCCGTCAGCCCAGCGGCCGGCCAGCGGACCGGCGCCACGTCGGCCAGGAAGCGGGCCGTCACCTCGGGGTCGCCGGCCAGCGGGGCCGCCCGCAGCAGCGCCTGCGCCTCCCACACGTGGGACCAACGCGCGTAGTAGGCGGCGTAGGAGTCGAGGCTGCGGGTCAATGGTCCCTGCTTGCCCTCCGGCCGCAGGTCGGCGTCGATCGCGAGCGGGGGGTCGGGGGCGGGCAGCGCCAGCAGGCGCCTGGTTTCGTTGGCCACATCGTGCGCCAGCGCCGCCGCCGTCGACTCCGACACCCCTTCGTCCGGCTGGTGGACAAAAAGCACGTCGGCATCGGAGCCGTAGCCCTGCTCGTCACCGCCCAGCCGACCCATCGCGATCACTGCCAAGCGGACGGGCAACGGCCCGCGGCGCTCGGCCTCGACCTTGCGGGTCGCGACATCCAGGGCGGCAGCGACCGTCGCGGCCGCGATGTCCGACAGCGCCGGACCCGGGTCGTCCAGCTGGCCGAGCAGCTGGGCACAGGCCGTGCGCAGCAGCTCCTGGCGCCGGAGCCCGCGCACGGCAGCCACCGCGGACTCCCAGTCGTCGCGGCGTCGTACGACGGACACGAACGCCGACGTCAGGTGCTCGCGACCACGGGGACGCAGCTGGTCGTCGTCGGCCAACAGCTTGACGGCCTCGGGGGCGCGGGCGAGCAGGTCCGCGACGTAGCGCGAGCTGGCCAGCAACCGGGCGAGCCGCTCGGCCGCCTGTCCCTCGTCCCGCAGCAGCCGCAGGTACCAGGGCGTCGACCCCAGCGCGTCCGACACCTGCCGGAACGACAGCAGTCCGGCATCCGGGTCGGCCGCGTCGGCGAACCAGCCGAGCATGGCCGGGAGCAGGGTCTGCTGGATGGCGGCCCGCCGCGACACCCCTTCGGTGAGAGCGGCGAGGTGGCGCAGCGCGACGGCCGGCTCAGCGAAACCGAGCGCCTCCAACCGGGCCCTGGCCTGGGCAGGGTCCAGCCGCGCCTCGTCGGCCGGCAGCAGGGCGACGGCGGCCAGCAGCGGCCGGTAGAAGAGCTTCTCGTGCAGCCGGCGGACCTCGCGGGAGAAGCCGGCCCGCTCGCGCCGGAAGGTCGTCAGCGCGTCACCGCGGTAGCCGACCGCCCGGGCCAGCCAGCGCAGCCCGACCTCGTCGTCGGCCGCCGGCAGCAGATGGGTCCGGCGCAGCCGGCGCAGCTGCAGCCGGTGCTCAACGGTGCGCAACCAGCGATAGGCCTCGGCGAGGTGCCTGGCGTCCTCGCGACCGACGTAGCCACCCGCCGCCAACTGCTCGAGCGCCGTCAACGTGGTGCCGCTGCGGACGGTGTCGTCCGTGCGGCCGTGCACCAGCTGCAGCAGCTGGACGGCGAACTCGATGTCGCGCAACCCGCCCGGGCCGAGCTTCACCTCCCGCTCGGCCTTGTCGCCGACCAGCGTGCTCTCGACCCGGCGTCGCATCGCCTGGACGTCCTCGACAAAACCCGGTGCCTCCCCGGCCCGCCACACCATGGGGGCTAGGGCGTCGACGTACGCCTGACCCAGGTCGAGGTCACCGGCCACGGGGCGCGCCTTGAGCAGGGCCTGGAACTCCCACGTCCTGGCCCACCGGCGGTAGTAGGCCTCGTGGCTGGCCAGCGTCCGCACCAACGGACCGGACTTGCCCTCCGGTCGCAGCGCTGCGTCGACCGGCCACGCGACCTCGCCGCAGACCCGCATCATGGCGCTGGCCAGCTGCGTCGCGCTCCGCAGGGCGGCCCCCTCGTCGACGCCATCGACCGGCTCGGCGACGAAGACGACATCCACGTCGCTGACGTAGTTGAGCTCGCGGCCACCGCACTTGCCCATCCCCACCACGGCAAGTCGACAGCCCGGGGCATCGTCGGGGAGCTCTGCGCGGGCCACCGCCAGCCCGGCCGCCAGCGTCGCGGCAGCGAGGTCGGCGAGCTCCCCCGCCACGTCCTCGACAGCAATCGTCCCGGACAGGTCGCGGGCGGCCAGCGCAAAAAGGCAACGGCGGTACGCCGATCGCAGGCGGGCCACGACCTCGGCCCCCGATCCGCTGGCCCGGGCCCCGCCGGTGCCCCAGGGCAGCGCCTCGCCTGGCGGTGCCCCGACCGCGTCGAGCAGCTGCCACTGCAGGCCGTAGCGGCTCGGCCGGACACTGCTGGCGTCGTCGTCGAGCAGCACGAGCCAGTCCGCCGGGTGGTCGACGAGGTGGTCCCCCAGCGCTGCGCTCGCGCCGAGGACGGCCAGCAGTCGGCGGCGCAACCCCTCGTGGTCGCGCAGTCCGTCGAGCAGCTCCCGACCAGAGCGGGCGGCGGCCACCAGGCGCGCCAGTGCCTCCAGTGCGAGATCGGGATCGGCGGCGTCCCCGATGGCGTCGACGACCGCGGCCGCCGGCTCGTCAACCGGCCCTTCGTCGATCCACAACCCGAGCAGGGTCAGCCGATCCGCCGAGGTGTCGGCGTCGGCGAAGCCGAGGCGGACGAGCGAAGCCCGACCGGGACGCCGCGAACCGGGAGTGCTCACGACGTGATCACACCAGCGGCAGGAGCCGGCGCGGCGGGGTGGCCGGCACGGTGGCGAGCCGGGCCCAGCGCTCCAGCGCCGGCCGCCAGACCTCCTCGACCTCGGGCAGCGCCGCGACCGCCCGCTCCACCACGGACGCCGCGTCGAGGCCGAGCTCGTCGAGCTCCTCGGCGCTGCGCGACGCCCAGATCTCCAGGTGATCACGGGTGGGCTCCGGGTGGAACTGCACGCCGTAGGCCCGGTCGCCGACCCGGAACGCCTGCACGGGATAGCGCGGCGAGCCGGCCAGCAGCAGCGCCCCCGGCGGCAGGTCCACGACCCCGTCGGAGTGCCACTGGATGACGGCTGGAGTGAACGGAACCGGCCCGAAGACCGGGTCGTCAGCAGCAGCGTCGCGCTTGGCGATGAGCCGGGCGCCAAGCTCCGGTGCGTCGCCGCGCTGCACCCGCCCACCGGTCGCCTCGGCGAGCAGCTGGTGACCGAGGCAGATGCCGAGCACGGGCGCCCCGGCCCCCACCGCCTGACGCAGCAGCGCCTTGGTGGCGGACAGCCAGGGGGCCGAGGTGTCGTCGTATGCCTGTTGCGGTCCCCCCATGACGATCAGCGCGTCGTGCCCGTTGATCGCCGCAGGGATGTCCTGACCCGCCCACGGCTCCACGACGTCGAGCTCCATGCCGGCCGCAGGCAGCCACTCCGCCAGCCGACCAGGTGTCTCGGACTCGGAATGCGTGATGACGAGGGCGCGCGTCACCTACAGCACCGGGAGGTAGCGACCGAGCTCGAACGGCGTGACCTGACTGCGGTACTCGCGCCACTCCTCGCGCTTGTTGCGCAGGAAGAAGTCGAAGACGTGCTCGCCCAGGGTCTCGGCGACCAGCTCGCTGGACTCCATGACGGTGATCGCGTCGATCAGCGACGTCGGCAGTGGCGCCATGCCCATCGCCCGCCGCTCCCCCTCGGACAGCGACCAGACGTCGTCCTCGGCGCCGGGCGGGAGCGGGTACTCCTGCTCGATGCCCTTCATCCCGGCTGCCAGCAGCACGGCAAAGGCCAGATAGGGGTTGCAGGCACTGTCTGGGCTGCGGATCTCTACCCGGGTGCTGTTGCCCTTGGTCGGCTTGTACATCGGAACCCGGACCAGCGCGCTGCGGTTGTTGGAACCCCAGCAGACGTAGGGCGGTGCCTCGCCGCCGGCGACCAGCCGCTTGTAGCTGTTGACCCACTGGTTGGTCACGGCCGTGATCTCGGCGGCGTGGCGCAGCAGCCCGGCGATGAAGTGCTTGGCCACCTTCGACAGGTGCAGCGGATCGCTGCCGTCGTAGAAGGCGTTCTGGTCACCCTCGAACAGGCTCAGGTGGGTGTGCATGCCGCTGCCGGGCTGGTCGCTGAAGGGCTTGGGCATGAAAGTCGCGTACACGCCCTGGGTCAGCGCCACCTCCTTGATGACGTGTCGGGTCGTGAGGATGTTGTCGGCGGTCGACAGCGCATCGGCGTAGCGCAGGTCGATCTCCTGCTGTCCCGGCGCGACCTCGTGATGGCTGAACTCCACCGAGATGCCCATCCGCTCCAGCATCGTGATCGCGTCGCGCCGGAAGTCCTGGCTGACGCCGTGCGGGGTCAGGTCGAAGTAGCCGGCCGAGTCGACCGGCTCGGGCACCTCACCCGGCCCGGGCTGGCCCTTGAGCAGGAAGAACTCGATCTCCGGATGGGTGTAGAAGGTGAAGCCCGCGTCGGCGGCCTTGCCGAGCGCCCGCCGGAGCACGTGGCGCGGGTCGGCCCACGACGGGGTCCCGTCCGGCATCGTGATGTCGCAGAACATCCGGGCCGTGCCGGGGCCGTCGGTGGCAGTGTCGCTGCGCCACGGCAGCACCTGGAAGGTCGCCGGGTCGGGCTTGGCCAGCATGTCGCTCTCGTGCACCCGGGCGAAGCCCTCGATCGCGCTGCCGTCGAAGCCGATCCCCTCGGCGAAGGCGCCCTCGAGCTCGGCGGGTGCGATGGCGACCGACTTGAGCGTCCCGAGGACGTCGGTGAACCACAGCCGGATGAAGCGGATGTCGCGCTCCTCGAGGGTGCGGAGCACGAATTCTTGCTGCTTGTCCATGCCGCCATCCTGTCAGCGACCAGCGGCGGGGCCGAGCGTCGGGTCAGGCGCCCCAGTCGGGACGCAGCGGCATACCGGACATGCCGTCGGTCGTCTTCACGGCAAGCACCTGGTGGAGCTGGATGTCGTTGCGCTCGAAGGACAGCCGCGATCCCGCCAGGTAGAGCGCCCAGACGCGGGCCGTGCCCTGCCCGACCTCGGTCACGGCGTCGTCCCAGTGGGCGTCGAGGTTGTCGCACCAGGCGGTGAGCGTGCGGGCGTAGTGCTCGCGCAGGTTCTCGTCGTGCCGGACCTCGAGCCCGGCGCGCTGCAACTCACCCACCAGCCGACCGACCCCGGGCAGCTCACCGTCGGGGAACACGTAGCGGGCGATGAAGCCCCGCTTGCTGATCGCGGCGCTGTCGTCGTCCGGCCGGGTGATGCAGTGGTTGAGCAGCCGGCCCTGCGGCCGGAGCTTGCCCGCCAACCGAGCGGCGTACGACGACAGCTGGCTGATCCCGATGTGCTCGGTCAGGCCGATCGAGCTGACCGCGTCGAAACCGCTCTCGGGGACGGCGCGGTAGTCCTGGTGCCGGATGTCCACCCGCGCGGTGAGCCCGGCGTCGGCCACCACCTTCTGGCCCCACTCGGCCTGCTGTCGCGACAGCGTGACCGCGACGACCTCGACGTCGTAGTGGGTCGCGGCGTGCAGCGCCATCCCGCCCCAGCCGCAGCCCACGTCGAGCAGCCGCATCCCCGGGCGCAGCGCGAGCTTGCGGCAGACCAGGTCGAACTTGGCTGCCTGCGCCTGCTCGAGCGTCGTGGTGACATCGGCGTAGACGGCGCACGTGTAAGCCATCGAGGGCCCGAGCACCCACGAGTAGAAGCGGTTGCTCACGTCGTAGTGGTGCGCGATCGCGACCGCATCGCGACCCATCGTGTGGGCCCGGAGCCCGGCGACGTAGCGCTTCGCCCCGACCTCCTGCGGCGGCGGTTCAACCCAGGTCAGCGCCTTGCTGCCGAGGCGGCGCAGCGCCTGCAGTCGCTGCCAGCCGCTGAGGTCGCCGATGCTCTCACCGGCCAGCGCCCGCAGCGCTGTGTAGTGATCGGGTGCCTCGACGTCGAGCTCGCCGGACACGTAGGCCCGCACGAGCCCCAGCTCACCCGGAGCGCTGATGAGGTGCGCGAGTGCCTTGCGGCTGTTCAGCCGAAACGTCGGAGCACCCACCGGCCCAGCCGCGGACCCGTCGTACGCCTCGATCCGCACGGGTCGTCCCAGCACGGCGAGCACTTCCTCCGCAATCACGTCTTCACCTCCCCCGTACGCATTTGTCATAGAGGTCGAGGAACCGACCCTCGGGGTCGTGCTCCTGCTTGAGGCGGCGATACGCCGGGCCGTTGTAGAGCCGCCAGAACTCCGCCTCCTCGTAGTAGGAGGTGGAGTAGAGCGACTTGCGGCCGCCGAGGGAGTCCACCAGCCGCTCGATCAGCCGGTTGTGGGTGCCGTCGGGTTCCCCGGGCTCGAGCGCCACTGTCGACCAGCAGCCGACGTTGACGTAGAGCAGCGACGGATCGAGGCGGTAGAGGTCCCACACGTCCTCGGCACTGCGCTGCCGCAGCGGGCAGAACCACACCGGCTCGATCGGGATCTCGCGGGCGAAGACGTCCATGAAGTCCGCCAATCGGTCGCCCGGCACCTCGACGTCCTGGACCACGTCCTCCCGCTCCGCCCGCCCGCGCGCGCGGTCCCAGCCGGCCTTCCAACCGTGTCGCTTCTCGAACGCGACGAGCTTCCAGTAGACGTCGCTGCGCAGCCAGCGCTTCGGCCACAAGCGTCGGACCACCGGGTGTTGCGCACCGAAGGCCCGGCTGCACCAGAACCAGTCGGTGTCCCAGCGCCACAGGTAGTCGCGGACCGTCAGCCAGTCCTCGGCGCCACGCTCCACCGAGCGGTAGTAGATGCCACGGCCGGTGTAGTCAGAGGTCCGCGGGGACCTCTCGCACCACGACCCGAGAGTGACCCGCACATGATCGGGTGCGAACCAGGTCCCGTCGACGAACGCGACGTCCTCGCCCTCGTGTTCGTGCGCGGCGCACACCGCCGACATCAGGGCGCCCGCCTCGGCGACGGAGCCGCACCGGACGTGCCGCAGGTGCACGAACGGCTGCACCGGCTCCAGCTCGATGCGCAGCCGCAGCGCGTAGCCCAGCGTCCCGTAGCTGTTGGGGAAGCCGTGGAACAGCGCGCTGTCCTGCTCGCGGCTGCACGTGACCACCTGGCCCGATCCGGTGAGCACGTCCATCTCAAGAACCGACTCGTGGGGTGTGCCGTTGCGGAAGCTGGCAGCCTCGATCCCCAGCCCCGCGACCGCACCGCCGAGGGTGATGGTCTTGAGCTGCGGGACGACCAACGGCATGAGGCCGACGGCCAGCGTCGCGTCGACGAGGTCCTCATAGGTCGTCATGCCCAGCACGTCCGCGGTCCGGCCCGGGACGTCCACCGAGAGCACCCCACGGAAGGCTGAGACGTCGAGACCCGGGGTGGTGCTCGGCGGACGGGTCCGGAACAGGTTGGACGTCTGCTTCGCGAGCCGCACGCGCGCGCCCGGCGGCAGCCCACGGACCTGACGGGCGAGCTCCGCCGCCGCCTGGTCATAGCCGCTCGTCGTGGAGAGCACCCACCCAGTGTCGCGATCTTGAGCGCTATTGGAAAGACTTGTCCGCAGCCCCTCGACCCTGGAGTTCCCATGACTGTCCCGGTGCGCGCCAGCGGCACCTTCGCCCTCGGTGGCGACCTGCCCGTCCACCGGCTCGGCTTCGGCGCGATGCGCATCACCGGTGAGGGCATCTGGGGGCCACCCAAGGACCACGACACGGCGCTCGCCGTCTGCCGCCGGGCCGTCGAGCTCGGGGTCGACTTCATCGACACCGCCGACAGCTACGGCCCGTATGTCAGCGAGGATCTGCTGCGCGAGGCCCTGCACCCCTACGACGGGGTCGTGATCGCCACCAAGGGGGGCCTCACGCGCAGCGGGCCGAACCAGTGGGAGCAGGTCGCCCAGCCGGCGTACCTGCGGCAGTGCGTGCACATGTCCTTGCGTCGCCTCGGCGTCGAGCGCCTCGACCTGTGGCAGCTGCACCGCATCGACGCGGGGGTCCCGGTGGAGGACTCGCTCGGAGCGGTGAAAGAGCTCCAGGACGAGGGTCTGATCCGGCACATCGGGCTGTCCGAGGTCACCGTCGAGGAGCTCGAGCAGGCCCGCCAGGTGGTGCCGATCGTCAGCGTCCAGAACCTCTACAACCTGGCCAACCGGCAGTCCGAGGCGGTGCTCGACCACTGCGAGGCCAACGGCATCGCCTTCATCCCGTGGTTCCCGGTGGCCTCGGGTGATCTGGCCCGGCCAGGAGGAGTGCTGGACGGCATCGCCAAGGAGACCGGCGCGACCCCCGCGCAGCTCGCCCTGGCGTGGCTCCTCAAGCGCTCCCCCGTGATGCTCCCCATCCCCGGCACCGGCTCGATAGCCCACCTGGAGGAGAACTGCAGCGCGGCCGGGCTCGACCTGACCGATGGGCAGTTCGACGCCCTCACGGACCTGGCGCGCTGACGTGCGGCGGCTGCTCGTCGGCATGCTTGCGGCACTGTCCTTGACCGCCTGCTCCGGGAAGACCCCTGGCGCGGACCCCACGGCCGAGGCCGACTCGACCGGCGGCAAGCCGCAGATCGCCCTCACCACCACCTGCTACGGCGAGTGCGCCTACACCGCGCCGCTCGGCCTGCCCGACATCGCGATCTACGGCGACGGCCGGGTGCTCGTGGTCGACCGCACGGGCACCGACTCGCGACCGGTGCTGCGGACCGGCCGGCTCGACCAGCCGACCCTGGCCGGCCTGCAGCGGCAGGCGATCGCGGCCGGCCTGGCAGTCGGCGGCTCGAGCACCTTGGGGCTCACCCAGGGCGGCGCGGCCGACGGCGGCGGGACCGTCCTGACGGTCCGGCTCCGCAGCAACCTCACCACCCTCGAAGTGCCTTACCTCGACGTCGAGGAGCCGGGTAGCGACCGCTACGCCGACGCGAAGCAGCACGCGGCGCTCGTCACCTTCACCCAGGCAGTGCGCGAAGCCGCCGAGGCCGCCGACGACGAGCAGACCGCGGCGGCGTACGTCATCCAGGCCCGACCCAAGGTCGGCCGGTCGGGTGGGACGCCGTGGCCGGGGCCACCACTGGCCGCACTGCCGCAGATCGACACGGGCCTTCGCTGCGGCATCATCACCGGGCCGGACCAGGCGGCCGTCGCGACCGCCGTCGACGCAGACGGCTTCGGCGGCTCTTACCTGGACGGCGGCCGCGGCTGGCAGGTCGTGGGTCGACCGCTGCTGCCGCACGAGCAGAACTGTGCCGACGTTCGAGAGACCGCCGCCGCTGCCACGGCGAGCGGTCCGCGCTTCCCGGGCGACAAGCGGACCTAGCCGCCGTCTGCCGTCCCCATGCCGCCCCCATAAGGTCGCGGCATGGCGCAGCTGCGGATCGGACTCGCGCAGGTCAACCACACCGTCGGCGACTTGGCCGGTAACGCCGACGTCGTGAGCCGGTGGACCCAGCGGGCCGTCGAGCAGGGCTGCCACCTGGCGGCTTTCCCGGAGATGATCCTCACCGGCTACCCCGCCGAGGACCTGGTGCTTCGCCGCAGCTTTGTGCAGGCCTCGATGGAGACCCTCGACGGGCTCGCGACCCGGCTCGCCGACGAAGGGGCGGCCGAGCTGGCCGTGGTGGTCGGCTATTGCGGCCGCAGCGCCTCCCCCACGCCGGGGCTCGGCCGTCCCGCCGGCGAACCCCAGAACTCCGCGGCCGTGCTGCACCGCGGCCGGGTCGTCGCGCGCTATGCCAAGCATCACCTGCCGAACTACGGCGTCTTCGACGAGTTCCGCTACTTCGTGCGCGGTGACCGCTTCCCGGTCCTGCGACTGCACGGCGTCGACGTCGGGCTGGTCATCTGCGAGGACCTCTGGCAGGACGGCGGCCCCGTGACTGTCGCCCGCCAGGCCGGCGTCGGCCTGCTCGTCTGCATCAACGGATCGCCCTACGAGCGGGGCAAGGACGACGTCCGTGGCGCCCTCGTCCGCCGGCGCGCGGTCGAGGCTGGCGCTGCGCTTGCCTACGTCAACACCGTCGGCGGCCAGGACGAGCTGGTCTTCGACGGCGACTCGCTCGTGGTGGGCCCGACCGGCCAGGTCCTCGCCCGGGCACCGCTGTGGCAGGAAGGTCTGATGGTCGTCGACCTCGACCTTCCCGCCGCCACCCTGGGGGTGACCGGACCGGTCGATGCCCGGGACGGGGCGGCCATGCGTGTGGAGCAGGTCGTCCTGTCCGAGACACCAGTCCCGGCGTACGACAGCGCTGTGCCGGGGGTGGCAGCTCCACTGGGCGACGAGGCCGAGGTGTGGGGGGCGCTGGTCACCGCCACTCGGGACTACGTCCGCAAGAACGGCTTCCGCTCGGTGGTTCTCGGTTTGTCCGGCGGCATCGACTCCGCCCTCGTTGCCACCATCGCCTGCGACGCCCTCGGCGCCGACAGCGTCCACGTCGTCGGCATGCCGAGCGTGTGGTCGTCCGAGGGTTCCGTCACCGACGCGGAGGAGCTGGCCACCCGACAAGGCCTGCACTGGTCGGTTGTGCCGATCGCCCCGATGGTCGACGCGTGGACCGCCTCTGTGCCGCTCACCGGGGTGGCCCTCGAGAACCTGCAGGCCCGGGTCCGTGGGACGACCCTGATGGCGCTGTCCAACGAGCACGGCCATCTCGTCCTCACGACCGGCAACAAAAGTGAGCTGGCCACCGGTTTTTCCACCCTCTACGGCGACAGTGCCGGTGGCTTCGCCCCCATCAAGGACGTCCCCAAGTCACTGGTCTGGACCCTCGCCCGGTGGCGCAACGCAGATGCCGCCACCAGGGGTGAGGTGCCGCCGATCCCGCCTGCGTCGATCGAGAAGCCACCGTCGGCCGAGCTCGCGCCGGGTCAGCTCGACAGCGACCGGTTGCCGCCGTACGACGTCCTCGACGCGATCCTCGAGGACTACGTCGTCGGCGACCTGGGCCGGGCCGAGCTGGTCGCGAAGGGGCACGACGAGACCGCCGTCGACCGGGTGGTGCGGCTCGTGGATCTCGCGGAGTACAAGCGTCGCCAGTACCCGCCCGGCCCCAAGATCACCCCGCGCGCTTTCGGTCGCGACCGCCGACTGCCCATCACCTCGAAGTGGCGCGAGACCTGACCCCTGTGACCGCAGTTGTGACGCAGACCACGAGACGCAACTGAGGTCGACGTGCCACGCTGGTGACGACCCGGGGACGCACCAGTGCGCCCCGAGGCAGCTCTCACGGAGGCCGGCATGACCGACTCGCTCCCCTCGCTCTACGGCGGCGTGACCTCGCGACGCGTCACGGTGCGCGACCTGCAGACCGCCAAGGACAACGGCGAGAAGTGGGCGATGCTCACCAGCTACGACATGCTCACCGCGCGGCTGTTCGACGAGATCGGGATCCCGGCGCTGCTCGTCGGTGACAGCGCCGGCAACAACGTGCTCGGCTACGACACCACGGTGCCGGTGACGATGGACGAGATGGTGCCGCTGGTCCGCGCGGTCGCCTCCTCGACGACCCGCGCACTGGTCATCGGTGACCTGCCGTTCGGGTCCTATCAAGGCTCACCGGCGCAGGCGCTCGAGTCCGCGGTGCGCTTCATGAAGGCCGGTGCGCAGGCGGTCAAGCTCGAAGGCGGCCGCCGGGTGCTCCCACAGATCGAGCTGCTCGTCGAGTCCGGTGTCCCCGTCATGGGTCACCTCGGGCTCACGCCGCAGAGCGTCAACACCCTCGGCGGCTACCGCGTGCAGGGGCGCGGGGTGGCCGGCGACCGGCTCATCGAGGACGCCCTCGCGATGCAGGAGGCGGGCGCCTTCGCGATCGTCCTCGAGGTCGTTCCGGGTGACCTGGCTGCCCGGGTGACTAAGGAGCTGGCGATCCCCACCATCGGCATCGGCGCCGGCCCCGAGACCGACGCGCAGGTGCTCGTCTGGACCGACATGGCCGGCCTCACCCCTGGCCCGGGTCCGAAGTTCCTCAAGCGCTACGCCGACCTGCGCACCGTCCTCGGGGACGCCGCGCGGGCCTACGCCGACGACGTCCGCGAGGGCACCTACCCAGGCCCCGAGCACGGCTACGTCTGAGTCGTCCTTCGACGTACGACGTAGGCGGCACCGAGCAGGACTGTGGCGAGCACCGGCAGCAACGGCTCCGTCCCGGTCGCCGGGAGGGGCGGCCCCGCCGGCGGCCGCGGCACCGCAGTGGGTGGCCCGCCCACCCGACGTACGGCGTCGAAGGCGACCAGTTGGATCCAGGACCCGCGGTCCTGGAAGGGCATCGTCAGCGACGGCCCGATGACGCCGGTGAGGGACTCGACGGGCGAGCGCGGGTGCCGCATCCGCCACCCCGCCGGGTCGGCGCCGTAGCGGGCAGTCAGCACCGCAACGGCCCGGTCCACGGCAGTCCGGACGACGGCCGGCCGGGTGCGGCCGGCGAGGTAGTCGTGGTTCGCCGCGAGCGAGGAGCGGGTCGGGTCGAGGACCCGTAGGACCAGGTTGTCGACCGGCGTCGCGTCGAAGACGTGCGTGGCGTAGCCGTCCCGCTCGGCGAGGACCTCGGGCGGCACGGCACCCAGTACCTC
>JBKKBU010000289.1:0-6141 GCA_046713755.1 Mycobacteriales bacterium | reverse complement strand
GGGCCGGGTTGGGCTGGCGCTGTGCACCGGGTTGCTGCTCACGGCGGCAGCGGTGTTCGTCGCGCCACTTGCCGACGACGGGCCGGCAGGAGCGGTCACCGCCACCACGCTGCGCGGTCTGGGCGCGCTCGGCATCCTGGCCGGGCTGGTCGCCCTCGCGCGCACCTCGCTGCTGTCCAAGGTGGTGGCGGCCATCCTCGCCGGGGTCCTGGTGATGGCGGCGGCGGCGGTGGGAGTGGTCGGCACGGTCGTGACCAGCTCCTTCGACGACCAGGCCGCCTCGCTTGTCGAGCAGGCGGCGCAGGGAAGGCTGCAGGCACTCACGGCGACCGGGGAAGTCGCGACGGACACCGGGGCGATCTTTCAGGGCTTGTTCGCGCGAGACAAGAACCCCGCCCAGATCGACCGGAGCCTGCGGGAGGGGCTGTTCGGGCGGCCCGGTCGGGGCGACAACTTCGGCGCCGTGGTCACCAAGGGCGGCAAGGTCCAGACGCTGGGGGGTAGGGCGCGGCTGTCCGGCGCCGAGGCGCTCGCGCTCGGTCAGGACCGGGCCGTGCGGTTCGCACTGGAGAGCAAGGGCCCGGAGGCGCTGCGCGAGCCGCAGGCCTTCCTGGTGCGCCTGGTTGGCAATCCGCCGTCCATCGCCCTCGTCGTGCTGATCCCGGCCAGCCGCCCGACTCCTGAGAGCGCAGCGCCGTCGGTGTTCGTCTACGGGCAGCGCCTCGGTGACGCCTATGCCGCCGACGACTTCGATGCTGGCGGGTATGGACTGTCGCTACTGGTCGGGGAGCGGGTGATCGCGTCCAACCGCTCGGCGGCCGAGGAGCAGCAGCTCGAGGAGATCGCCCGCGGTGAGGGGCTGGCTGCTGGCCTCGACAGCGACGGCCTGACCGTCCGGGCCGAGGGGCAGAGCCCCACGGTGCGGTTCGTGCCGTTGCAGGGGTTCGACGGTGAGACGATCGGGGTGCTCGCGCTGTCGCGCCGGGCCGACGAGGCCCTCCGAGCCCAACGGGAAGCCCTCCGGGTCCTGCTGCTCACAGCGTTGGTGACGACCGCGCTGGTGGGCGGTTTTGCCGTCGTACTCGGTCGGCGGACCGTCGAGCCGGTCCGCCGGCTCACCGATGCCGCGCAGCGCATCGGCGCCGGCGACCTGACGGCCTCGGCGGCGGTGACCAGCAAGGACGAGGTAGGGACGCTGGCGCGGACCTTCGACGCGATGACCGGCAACCTCGCGCGCCTCACTGACGACCTGCGGGCCTCGGCCGCCCAGCTGACGACGGTGCTCGCGTCGATGTCGGACGGCCTCGTCGCCACCGACGAGGCCGGTCGCGTCACCAGCGTCAACCGCGCGGCGTTGCTGATGGCAGGGCTGCCCGCCGAGGCCGGCGTCCTCGGTCGACCGCTTGGCGAGGTGTTCAGCGTGCTCGACCCGGCCGGCGAGCAGCTGGCCGACGTCGACCTCCGGCTCCGGGACGCCCCCGGTGAGATCCACCCGCTGCATGGCGGGCCGCTCGTCCCGGTCCGCGTCGCCATCACGCCGCTCGAGACCGGCGAGGGCGTCGTCGTCGTACTGCGTGACACCACCCGCGAACGCGAGGTGGAGCGGATGAAGACCGAGTTCCTGTCCAACGTCAGCCACGAGCTGCGGACGCCACTCACGCCGATCCGTGGCTACGCCGACATCCTGGTGACCAAGGGAGCGTCGCTGCGGCCCGAGCAGGTGGCGATGTTCTCCGGGACGATCCTGGCCGAGAGCATCAAGATGAACCGGGTCGTCGACCTGCTGGTCGATGTTGCCTCCATCGAGGCCGGTCGCGTGCAGGTTAGGCCGCGCCCGGTAGGCGTCCGGGACCTCGTGGACACCCGGCTCGCGATGTGGCAGGCGCGAGCGCCCGAGCGGGCGGCGGATCTCAAGCGCAAGCTCGCCACTCGGCTGCCTCCGGTCCTGGTCGACCCGACCTGGGTCGGCAAGGCCCTCGACGAGCTCATCGACAACGCCGTGAAGTACACGCCGCCCGGGACGTCGATCACGCTGGCCGCGGCGCTCTCACCGGACGGCGCCAGCGTGCGGGTCGCGGTGAGGGACAACGGACCGGGCATCGCCGAGGCCGACCAGGCACTGATGTTCACGTCCTTCGAGCAGGTCGACGGCTCCGCGACCCGCAAGGTCGGTGGCCTCGGGCTCGGGTTGTCCTTCGTACGCCGGCTCGCCGAGGATGCCGGCTTCCCGTTGACCGTGGTCTCGACCGTCGGCAAGGGATCGGAGTTCGCCCTCGACCTGCCGATCTCCGACCAGCCGGTCCCGCCCGCCCCCCGGCCGGCCCGCCGCCCCGTCGTCCCGGTGAAGAAGGCGCCGGTGAAGAAGGTCCCGGTGAAGAAGGTCCCGGTGAAGAAGCCCCGCTGACGGTCAGTCGTTGAGGGTGGCCAGGAGGGCGTCGGCCAGGGCGGGCGCGAGATCCGCGCCACCGACCCGCGAGTCCTCGGCACCGTCCGGCCCCTGCACCCCGCGGAGGCGAAGGACGCAGGCCCGCGTCCCGTCCCGGACCACGCCGACGCACATCCGGACTTCCCGCCGCGCCTCGTGGGTCGAAGCGATCACGGCTGGGTCGTCGGACTCAGCGAGCGCGGCCTCGGCAGAGGGCGGCAGCACCAGCACCTCGTGAGCGAGTACGACGCCGAGCACCTCCGGCCCGAAGACGACCGCCGCGAGCTGCTCGTCGAGCGGCCCGTCACCGAGCGGCTCCTGCAGGATCGGGGTCAGGTGGCCCGGTCGGCCGGCGACCAGCCCGAGGGACTGGGCGAGCTGCGGCTCGGCGGCCAGCAGGGCCTCGGTCTCGACCAGGGCGAAAAGCTGCGGCGGCTGGTCCCAGCCGGCCTCGGCGAGGTGGCCCTCGACCTCTCCGACGACGGCCTGCAGCTGCGTGGTCACGCGCTCCAGTCAAGCGCACGCGAGACGCAAGCGGCGTTGTGGTTGAGTTCGACCGGTAGCAAGTCCCCGATTACCCGGAGCTGAGACGCGTGGCTGTCCGCACACCCGGGGCGGGCCTACCCGCCCGCCCCCGCCTGCTCGCCCCCGTCATGGTCGTCATCGCCCTCGTACTGCTGCTCGGCGGCGTAGGAGTCGCGCTCTACACCGACCTGCTGTGGTTCCGCGATGTCGGCTTCGGCGAGGTCTTCTCGACGGTCCTGCAGACCAAGCTGCTGCTGTTCACGGCATTCGGACTGCTCATGGCGCTGCTTGTCGGCGCGAACATCGCGCTGGCGTACCGGCTGCGGCCGCCGTTTCGGCCGATGTCGCTCGAGCAGCAGAACCTCGAGCGCTACCGCGTCGCGGTCGAGCCCTACCTCACGCCGGTGCTGCTGCTGGCGTCCGGAGTCTTCGGCGTCTTCGCTGGTCTGTCGGCCGCCAGTCGCTGGCAGACCTGGCTGCTGTGGCGTAACGCGACGGACTTCGGGGTCAAGGACGCGCAGTTCGGCCGTGACATCTCCTACTTCGCCTTCACCTACCCGTTCCAGCGCTTCGTGCTCACCTTTGTCCTCACGGCGCTGGTGCTGAGCCTGCTCGCGGCCGCCGTCACCCACTACCTGTTCGGCGGCGTGCGGCTGCAGACGGTGGGGGAGAAGGTCAGCCCGGCGGCTCGCGCCCACCTGTCGGTCCTCATCGGCGTCATCGTCCTGCTCAAGGCGGTGGCCTACTACCTCGACCGGTTCGGGTTGGCCTTCAGCACGAGGGGGCGGGTGCAGGGGGCGTCGTACACCGATGTCAACGCGGTGCTGCCGGCGAAGAACATCCTCATCGGGGTCGCGGTCATCTGCGCCCTGCTGTTCTTCGCCAACATCTACGTCCGCAACATCGTGCTCCCGGCCGGCGCGCTCGCGCTGCTGGTGCTCTCAGCGATCGTGCTGGGTGGGGTCTACCCGGCCTACACCCAGCAGTTCCGGGTCAAGCCCAACGAGATCGAGCGCGAGGCGCAGTTCATCCAGCGCAACATCGAGGCGACCCGCAAGGCGTACTCCATCGACGCCGCTGTGACGACGACCTTCAACGTTGCCGAGACCACGAGCACCAGCAACCTGCAGGCGCTCGCCGCCGACAAGAACACCGTCCCCAACACCAGGCTGCTCGACCCGAACATCCTGCCTCCGACGTTCACCCAGTTCCAACGCTTCCGCGGCTACTTCGGCTTCAACGAGACCTCACTCGACATCGACCGTTACGACTTCGGCGACGGGGTCAAGGACTACATCGTCGCCGTCCGTGAGTTGCGCAAGGCCGGTCTCGGTGCCGACCAGCGCAACTGGATCAACGAGCACCTCATCTACACCCACGGCAACGGCTTCGTCGCCGCGCCGGCCAACCAGACCGACTCCGACGGGCAGCCGGTCTTCGAGGTCGGCGGCCTCCCGGTGAGCGGTCCACTGCGAATCTCCGAGCCGCGCATCTACTTCGGCGAGGGCACGACCGACTACTCGGTGGTCGGCACCAAGCAGGCAGAGACCGATGGGGTGACCGAGAACGCCGCCCCGTCGTACAACTACACCGGCAAGGGGGGCGTCGAGCTCTCCAACTCGATCCGCAAGATCGCCTATGCCCTGAAGTTCCGCGAGAAGAACCTGCTGCTGTCAGGCGCGCTCGACAGCGGCTCAAAGCTCCAGTACATCCGTACGCCGCGCGAGCGCGTCCAGAAGGTGGCGCCGTTCCTGCAGCTGGACGAGGATCCCTATCCCGCTGTGGTTGGCGGCAAGATCCTCTGGATCGTCGACGGATACACCACGAGCGACGGCTATCCCTACTCCGAGCGGACCCTGCTCGGAGAGGCGACGGCCGACAGCCAGACCCGGGCGGGACTGCCGCTCGACACCGTCAACTACATCCGCAACTCGGTGAAGGCCACGGTCGATGCGTTCACCGGCGAGGTGAAGCTCTACACCTTCGACGACAAGGATCCGGTGCTCAAGACCTGGTCGAAGGCCTTCCCGGGAGTCCTCGAGCCCGAGAGTGCGATCACCCCGGACCTGCGTGCGCACTTCCGCTACCCCGAGGACCTGTTCAAGGTCCAGCGGGCGCTGCTCACGAAGTACCACGTGACCGACCCGCGCAGGTTCTTCCAGGGCGACGACTACTGGCAGGTGCCTGCCGACCCGGCCAACGTGACCACCACTGCCAGCGGTGGTGGTGGCGCCGCATCCGCCGCGCCAAACAGCCTGTTCCGGGCCGCCGGCGACGGGGACCAGCCGCCGTACTACGTCCTGTCGCAGTTCCCCGGGACCACTGCGGCGTCGTTCAACCTCACGACGTCGTTCATCGCCCGCAGCCAGCCCAACCTCACGGCGCTGGTCTCGGTCTCGAGCGATCCCGGCCCCGACTACGGCAAGATCCGCATCCTCGAGGTCCCGGTCGTCCCGCCCGTGCGGGGGCCTGGTCAGGTCGCCGGCAACTTCCAGTCCGACTCCGGGGTGCGCAACCTGCTCTTCCCGCTCGTGCAAGCTGGCAGCTCGCGCGTGACGGTCGGCAACCTGCTCGCTCTTCCGGTGGGCGGCAGCCTGTTCTACGTGCAGCCGATCTACGTCCAGTCGCAACAGGGCACCAGCTATCCGCGACTGCAGTACGTCATCGTCAACTTCGGCAACCGCACGGTCATCAAGCCGACGCTGGGGGAGGCGGTGAAGACGCTGCTCGCCGGTAGCGGCGCCTCGCAGACCCCGCCGCCGAACCGCCCGGGCCAGCCACCCGTCGTGGGTGGCGACCTGGCCCGAGCCATCGCGGACGCGCAACAGGCCTTCGATGACGCGCAGGTCGCGCTGGGGAAGAGCCCGCCGGACTTCGCGGCGTACGGCGAGGCGCAGCAGCGGCTGCGCGAGGCGCTCTCCCGCGCTGCCGCAGCCGGTAGCAACTCGCCCTCCAGCAGCCCGTCGGCCCGGCCGTCAGGCCCGTCTCCCGCACCCACGCCGAGCGGCTGATCTGAGCGCCGGCGGGCAGGCGTCGCGCGGCCGGAGCCACTCCGGCCGCGGATTCGCCTGCCTGCTCCTGCTGGCTGCGGCCCTCGCCGCGGTTGTCTCACTCGGGTCGTCGTCCTCGGGGCCGGCCTCGAGCCGACCGGCGCTGTCGTCGGTCGGCGCGCAGGCGCTTGCCGTCAGCCG
>JBKKBU010000288.1:0-2533 GCA_046713755.1 Mycobacteriales bacterium | reverse complement strand
TCCGGGGACTCGATGGCCTCGGTCAGCGCCTTGGCGCCGCCGTCCACGTCAGCCGGCTGCAGGATGAAGTTCTCGCTGCTGGGGCTCACGCCGGTCTTGGAGAAGTTCAGCGGCACGATCAGGTCGCCGGTGTCGATGTCGGTCAGCTCGCTCTTGGCCGCCAGGACGCCCTCGGGGGTGAGGTCGCCGTTCTCGCAGGCCTTGTCGAGGATCTGACGCATGACGTCGGACATGCCGTAGCCGAACAGCACGCCGAGGCTCGGCGTCACGCTCGGGTACTTCTTCTTGTAGTCGGCCAGGATCTCCGGGTGCTTGTCGAAGGTGTTGATCGGCGAGGAGACGATCAGGTTCTTCTTGAGCACCTCCGCCGCCGGGCCCTTGAGCAGACCGGGAGCGAAGACCGGGTTGCTGCCGATGATCGGCACGTCCAGGCCCTGGGTCGCGGCCGCGCCGGCCGCCGAGGCGGTCTGGCCGGGAGCGACCGTCAGCACGATGGCCTTGACGCCGGCGGCCTTGAACTGCGTGATCTGCGCGCTCATGTCCTGGTCGGTCGGCTTGATCTTGGCCTCGACGATCTTGAAGCCGTGCTTGGTGGCCATGTACTTGGAGCCGGCCAGGCCGTTCGCGCCGTACTCGCCCTCGAAGTAGATGTGGCCGAGCGTGTCGCCCTCCTTGATCAGGCCCTTCTCCAGCGCGTAGCCGAGACCGTTGGTCATCTCGACGTCGTAGGTCGCGCCGACCACGCCGTTGCCCGGGGCCTCGGTGAGGTTGCGGGCCCAGGCCGACGGCAGGTTGACGACGCTGTCGGCGGTGTAGGCGTCCGCCAGGGCCGTGTTGATCGGCGAGCCGATCGTCTGCTGCATCGCCAGGATGCCGTCCTTCATGCCGCTGTAGAGCTGCACGCCCTGCTGCGGCACGTAGCCGGTGTCCTTGACGTCGAGCTCGACCTCGTACTTGCCGCAGATCTTGTCGCCGGCGTTCTGCTTCTCCCAGTAGAGGGTGTTGGCGTTGGTGATGTCCGCGCCGAGGGCAGCGAAGACGCCGGTCAGGTCCGTGAGGACGCCGAGGGTGATGGTGCTGCCCTCGATGCCGCGCCCGACCTTGACCTCGCCGTCACCGCCGGTGTCGCCGCCGGGGGCAGCGGTGTCGGGCGCCTTGGTGCTGCAGCCGCTGGCCGCGGCCAGGATCGAGGCCGCGAGCAGGACGCTCGCGCGGGTGCCGAGCTTCATGGAGTGCTCCTTCGTGCTGTCGGTGGTGCGGAGGGTCAGGGCGAGGTGGTGCGGGGCTTGCGGCGGAACAGTCCGGTGATGCGCTTGCCGAGGCCGACGAGCCCGGCGGGCTCGAACAGCACGACCAGCACGATGGCCAGGCCGAAGAGCAGCCGGGCCGCCTGGCCGGCCGAGACGCCGCCCTGGCCGGGCTCGTTGACGAAGGGCAGCGACCCGGCGTACTCCTGGAAGACCAGCGGCAGCGCCGTGACGAACAGGGCGCCGAGCGCGGCGCCACCGACCGACCCGAGACCGCCGAGCACGATCATGGCCAGGAACAGGACGGACAGGTCGAGGGCGAAGGACTCGGGGGCGACGCTGCCGATGGACAGCGCGTACAGGACCCCGGCGAGCCCGGCGTACATCGACGACACCAGGAACACGCGGGCCTTGTAGCCCTGCACGTCGACGCCCATGACCGCGGCGGCGACCTCGCTGTCGCGCAGCGTCTGCAGGGCGCGGCCGGGCCGGCTGCGCAGCAGGTTCTTGGCGAACACGTACGCACCGAGCGCCAGCACCAGACCGAGGTACCAGAGCCGCTCGGCCTCGCCGAAGTCGACGCCGAGCACGAACAGGTCGGGGTCGCTGCTGCCGAAGGTGAAACCGAACAACGAGAACTCCGGCGCCGTACGGCCGTTGAAGCCGCCCGTGACGCTGGTGTAGGTGTTCAGCACGTGCTGCCCGATGAAGACCAGACCGAGCGAGGCGACGCCGAGGTAGATGCCGCGCAGGCGGGCGGCGACCGGGCTGAACAGCAGCCCCGCCACCCCGGCGAGCAGGACGCCGGCGACCATGCCGACCAGGGGCGGCAGACCGAGCCCGTCGATGGCCTCGGCCGTGCCGCCCGGCTCGCCCGAGACGTACACGTAGGTGATGGCGCCGACCGCCAGGAAGAAGGCGTGCGCCAGGGACAGCTGCCCGGTGGTGCCGACGAGCAGGTTCAGCCCGATCGCGCCGATGATCGCGCCGAACACCGCGAAGCCGGTGCGGAGCCAGAACTCCTCGACGTAGACCGGTGCCACGAGCAGCAGCACCAGCGAGACCAGGAGCAGCAGCGTGCGCAGGCTGAGCAGGCTGCTGCGGCGGGTGGGCGGCGTCGCGGAGGCGGCAGGAGCGAGCTGCTCGCCGAGGGTCGCGGTGTCAGACACGGGTCAGCTCCTTCGTGCCGAACAGGCCGGACGGTCGGACGAGCAGGACCAGGATCATGACGACGTACGGGACGACGTCGCCGAACCCGCGACCGAGGAACAGCAGCTGGTCCTGGT
>JBKKBU010000287.1:0-3850 GCA_046713755.1 Mycobacteriales bacterium | reverse complement strand
AGAAGGCGGCGACCTCCGGTGCCACGTCAGCCGAGAGGTCAGCCGAGATGTCCACAGCAACCGGCACAGCAGCGCCCTCGATGTCGGTGGTCTGCGTTGACATGACGGCTCCTTCCCTGCATGCAGTGAACCACACATGAACAGGTGTGCGTAACTATCCACAGCAAAAGATTTCGAAGAATCTGGCAGGCCAGGTGGCAGGGCCTAGCAGGGAACTAGTGAGGTGCCGGGTGGCTGCCGCGCAGGAGCTCGAGCGCGGCCAGCGGTGATGCAGCGATCTTTGTCGCCCCGGTCGCCCCGGTCGCCCCGGTCGCCCCGGTCGCCCCGGTCGCCCCGGTCGCCTCGAGCTCGCCGGGCTGGCCGTAGCCCCAGCCAGCACCGATGAAGCCGACCCCGCAGGCCGCGGCACCGAGTGCGTCCTCGGTGCGGTCGCCGACCATGACGGCGGAGGCAGGGGCTGCCGACAGCCGGCGGAGCGCTTCAGCGATGATCTCCGGCTTGGAGGACCTGGTGCCGTCGAGCTCTGAGCCGACCGCTTCGTCCAGCACGATGCCGGTGGTGGCGAGGATCCGGCGGGCAAACACCTCCGGCTTGGCCGTCGCGAGGCACAGCCGGGCACCGTCGGCACGCAGCCCGTCGAGCAGCTCGGCCACCCCGTCGTACACGACCAGCTCGGTGATGCCGAGCAGGACGTAGCGCTCGCGGTAGATCACCACTGCGCGATCAGCGTCGAGTCCCTGCCTGGCGAAGGAGGCGTGGAGGGGCGGCCCCAAAAAGGACTGCAGCACGGCAGGGGGAGGGAGTGGCTCGCCGAGAACGGAGTAGGTGTGTTCCACCGAGCGCAGGATCCCGGTGGCGGAGTCGGTGAGGGTGCCGTCCAGGTCGAGCAAGACGACGGGCGGAGTCACGCCGACAGGCGGGCCAGCACTGCGTCGTGCAGCAACCCGTTGCTGCAGACGACCGAACCCCCGTCGGGCGTGGCGGCCCCCGACAGGTCGGTGAACTGCCCGCCGGCTTCCTCGACGATCACCTGCAGTGCGGCGAGGTCCCAGAGATTGACCTCGGGCTCACAGCTCGCGTCGACAGCTCCCTCGGCAACCAGGCAGTGCGACCAGAAGTCGCCGTAGGCCCTCGTCCGCCACACCGCCCGCGAGAGCTGCAGCAGCGCGGGCAGTCGACCCTGCGACTCCCAACCGCTGAGGGAGGAGTACGACAGCGACGCGTCGGCAAGCTGCCCGACCCGCGACACCGACAGTCGTACGCCGGCGGCCGCACTGCTTCCGGCGTACGCGCCCTGACCGCGGGCCGCCCACCAGCGGCGACCGAGGGCGGGCGCGGAGACGACCCCGGTGTCGACCCGGCCGTCGACCTGCAAGGCGATGAGGGTGGCCCAGACCGGCACCCCGCGGACGAAGTTCTTGGTGCCGTCGATCGGGTCGATGACCCAGCGGCGCGAACCGTCACCGATCAGGCCCGCCTCCTCGCCGAGCACGGCGTCGGACGGCCGGGCCGTGGCGAGCAGCGACCGGATCGCGGACTCGACCGCGGTGTCGGCGTCGGACACCGGGGTGAGGTCGGGCTTGGTGTCGACCTGCAGGTCCAAGGCCCTGAACCGGCCCATCGTGATCGCGTCGGCGGCGTCGGCGAGATCGTGGGCGAGCTGCAGGTCGGGGGTCACGCGGGTGTCCAGTCCCCGGGTGCCAGCACGAGCGTCCCGTTGTGGCCGCCGAAGCCGAAGGAGTTGGACAGCGTCGGTCCGGGCGTCCAGGGTCGCGGCTCGAGGACGACGTCGATATCGAGCTCCGGGTCGACGACCGTGGTGCCCATCGTCGGCGGCAGCTCGCGGTGCAGGAATGACAGCAGCACCGCAGCAGCTTCGACGGCGCCGGCCGCGCCGAGCGAGTGGCCGGTGACGCCCTTGATGGAGGTGACCGGCACGGCCCGCGCGCCGAAGACAGTGGTGATGGCCTGCGCCTCGGCGGCATCGTTGAGCGGCGTGGAGGTCCCATGGGCGTTGACGTGCCGGATGGCGTCGGCGGCGAGTCCGGCGTCGGCGATCGCCATGCGCATGCAGGCAGCTGCCCCAATGCCGCCAGGCGAGGGAGCGGTGATGTGGTGGGCATCGCAAGTGGACGCGCTGCCGAGGAGTTCGCCGTAGATGGTGGCCCCCCGCGCGATCGCGGCCTCCCGCTCCTCGAGCAGCAGCACAGCCGCGCCCTCGGAGATGCAGAAGCCGTCGCGGTCGACGTCGAAGGGCCGCGAGAGCCCGGTCTTGGACAACGCCGTCATCACCGTGAAGGCGGCGACGGTTGTCGGGGTCATCGACGACTCTGCTCCGCCGGCAAGAACCACATCGCAGCGGCCGTCGGCGACCATGCGCGCACCGGCCGAGACCGAGTGCGTGCCTGCGGCGCAGGCGGTCGTGAGGGTCTCGCAGGGGCCCTGCCAGCCGAGCCGCAACGAGACCGCCGCTGCGCCCGCGTTGGGCATGACCATCGGAATGGTGAAGGGCGAGACCCGCTTGGGTCCGCGTTCGGCCAGGACGCCGACCTGGGTCTCGAGGGTGCCCACCCCGCCGATGCCGGTGCCGAGGTGGACGCCGGCCCGGGTCGGGTCGACCGCGGGTGCGCCGCCAGCGTGGTCGAGCGCCATCTCGGCGGCGGCCACGGCGAGGTGGGCGAAGCGGTCGTGGTGGCGCGCCTCCTTGCCCGACAACCAGGGGCTCGGGTCGAAGTCGTCGATGGTCCGCTCGCGCCGATCAACGGGCACGGTCTGCAGTCCCCGCCAGAAGGCGTCCAGCCCGATGCCGGCGGGTGAGACGACACCGATGCCGGTGACGACGACGCGCCGCCCCATCATCGCGAGACGGCCGTGACCAGCCGAGCGACGAGCAGCTCGACCTGCCCGTAGTCGCGGGTGTGCTCCCAGGCGTCATCGGGCAACGCGATCCCGAACTCGTCCTCGATCGTCATCGCCCACTCGATGGCCGCCAGGCTGTCGACGCCGAGGTCGTCGCCGAGCAGGGCGTCGGCGACCAATTCGGAGGGAGCGACATCGAGCTGCTTCGCGGAGAGGTCGCGCAGCCGCGTGGTCAGGTCGGCGGGCAGGGTCACGGCGTCGAGCCTAGTTGCGGCAGGATCCCGTCTTGTGCCCACTGCATTCGTCTTCCCCGGTCAGGCCTCGCAGCGGCCCGGCATGGGCACGCCCTTCCGGGACGCGCCGGGTTGGTCGCTCGTCGAGGAGGCCTCCGAGGTCGTCGGGCGTGACCTCGCGCGCTTGCTGGTCGACGCCGATGCCGACGAGCTGCAGGGGACCCGGGAGGCGCAGCTCGCCACCTTCCTGACGTCGCTGCTCGCGTGGCGCTGCCTCCCCCTCCAGCCGGTAGTCGTCGCCGGCCACTCGCTCGGGGAGTACACCGCGCTCGTCGCCGCCGGCGTCCTCAGCGTCGCCGACGGGATCCGGCTGGTGGCCGAGCGGGGTGAGGCGATGAAGGCAGCGGCGGAGGCCGCCCCCGGGACGATGGCCGCCGTGCTCGGGCTCGAACCCGACGTCGTTGCCGAGGTCTGCACCAGACTGCAGGGCGTGTGGCCGGCCAACGACAACGCGCCGCTGCACGTCGTCATCTCCGGCACGGCCCTGGGGGTGGCGGCTGCGGCCGACGCCTTGAAGGCGGCCGGCGCCAGGCGGGTCCTGCCGCTGCCGGTCGGCGGCGCCTTCCACACTCCGTTGATGGCGCCGGCCAGGGCGCGGCTGGAGGCAGCGCTCGCGGCGGCGGCGTACGGCCTGGGGGTGGTGCCGGTGATCGCCAACGTGACGGCGACACCCCATGACGGGCAGGTCGCGCGGCTGC
>JBKKBU010000286.1:0-4236 GCA_046713755.1 Mycobacteriales bacterium | reverse complement strand
GGCTACGACGTCATGGCGCAGGCCCGCAGCGGCCTGATGTCGGTGACGGGTACGACGGAGCCGACCAAGGTGGGGGTGGCCGTCGCGGACGTCGTGACGGGCTTGTATGCCGCCGTTGGGGCGCTGGTCGGGCTGCTTGCGCGGGCCGTGTCCGGCACCGGTCCGCGCATCGAGGTGGGACTGCTCGAGGCGGCCGTGTCGATGCTGGTCAACCAGGCCAGCAACGCGTTGGTGGGCGGCACCATCCCGTCGTTCGCCGGCAACGACCACCCGAACATCGCGCCCTACGGGCCTGTTCTGTGCGCCGACCGGCCGCTGGTCCTCGGCGCCGGTAACGACCGACAGTTCGCCGACCTGTGCGCGGCCATTGGCCTGGAGCTGCGACCGGAGTGGGCTACCAACTCCGGTCGGGTGGCTGACCGCGTGCGCCTGGGGGCAGCTCTAGCCGAGGTCTTCAGCCGGCGCCCGGCGGGGGAGTGGGTCACGGTGCTCGGTCCAGCCGGCGTGCCCTGCGCCCCGGTGCAGACCATCGGTCAGCTCCGCGACGATCCGCACCTGGCGGCCGTCGGACTGCTTCAGGAAGTACCGCACCCGGCTGGTGCTGTCACGGTCGTGGGCTCACCGTTCCGGGTGGACGGGGAGCGGCCGCGGGTCCGCCGCGCCCCGCCGCTCCTGGGGCAGCACACCATCGAGGTCCTGACGGCGCTGGGTCTGACGGCACGAGACAGGGAGGTGGTCGCCGGTGACGACAGGAGGTGAGGCCCTGGTGCAGGCACTCGCAGCGCTCGGGGTCGACGTGGCCTTCGGGCTGCCCGGCGTGCACAACCTGGCTGCGTGGAAGGGCTTTCCAGGCAGCGGCGTTCGACTGGTCGGCGTGCGTCACGAGCAGACCGCCGGTTATGCGGCGGACGGCTACGCGCGCGCCACGGGGCGGCTCGGGGTGGCGCTGACGACGACGGGACCGGGCGCTTCGAACATCGTGACCGCGGTGGGGGAGGCCTGGGCCTGCCACTCGCCGCTGCTCGTCATCGCCACCGACATCCCGACGACGCTGCGCCGCGAAGGGGTCTACCGGGGGGTGCTGCACGAGACGGTCGACCAGGCCGGCTTCTTCCGACCGGTGACAAAGGCCCAGGTTGTCGTGCGGTCCGTGGACGCCCTGTTCGACGACGTCATCCGGGCTGCCACTCAGGCTCTCGAGCATCCGCGACGACCGGTCTACCTGGAGATCCCCACCGACCTGCTGGCCGCAGCGACCTCAGCCGACCCCGTCGAGGTGTTCGCCTCAACGACCGCGTCCTTCACCGTTCGGGCGTCGGCAGTCGGCGAGGTTCCCGTCCGCGAGCCGGCGCTGGAAGAGCTGCTCACCTCGGCGCGGCCGCTCATCTGGGCTGGTGGAGGAGCGACGGCCTCGACGGCAGGCGACCTCGTCGATCGGCTGGCCCGGGCGCTCGGGGCACCGGTGCTCACGTCGTACGGCGGCCGCGGGCTGCTACCGCCCGACCACCCAAACCTCGTGCCGCTGCCTCCGCACTGTCGCGAGGCCGGTGACCTGTGGGATGCCGCGGACTGCGTCGTGGTGCTCGGCAGCGATCTGGACTTCATGAACACCCAGGGCTTCCGGCAGCCCCGGCCGCGATCGCTCGTCATCATCGACCTCGCCGAGCCGGTCAACGAAAAGCCCGACGTCTGGCTCCAGGAAGACGTGGCTGACGCGCTCACCCGGCTGCTGACGGTCCTGCCTCCGCAGGCGAGAGAGCCCTGGTTCGATCGACCGGCAGATCGATCGGCGTACGCCGGGCCGGAGACGGCCTTTCTGGACGCGCTGGAGTCGGGGATGCCCGATGATGCGGTCGTCGTCGCGGACATGTGCATCCCGGGCTACTGGTACGGCGGTTTTGGCCGCGTCGGAGCGCCCCGGGGCCTGGCCTATCCGGTCGGTTGGGGCACCCTTGGCTTCGGCTTTCCCGCCTCACTGGGCACGGCCTTGTCCGGCCGACCGACGGTGGCGCTGGTGGGGGATGGCGGCTTCCTGTTCGCTTGCGGCGACTTGGCCACGGCGGCGCAGGAAGCATTGCCGGTGACCGTGGTGCTGGTAGACGACGGCGGTTACGGAATGCTGGCGTTTGACTTCACCAAGGACGGCGACAAGCCGCTCGGTTGCGACCTGGACCCGCCCGACTTCGTGGCCCTCGCGAAGGCCTTCCGCATCGAGGCCCATGAGGTGACGGTCGAGCAGCTCGGCGCTGCCGTCGCTGCCGGCATCGCCAGCAAGCGACCGAACCTGATCGTGGTGAAGGCGGCCTACCAACCGCCTCCCAACACCTCCCCCCGCTGGTATCGCGCAGGGGCTCGCTAACCCGCCGCTGCAGGGGCGAGGCGGAACACCCGCAGGTCCCGGCCTGAGCGCTCGACGTAGGTGTCATAGGTGGGCCAGATCTCGAGCAACCGGGGCCACACGGCAGCCTTCTCGGCCTGCGTCAGCAGCTGCGCGGTGACCGGGATCGTTCGTCCACGAAAGGCCACCGACGCGGTCGGATGCGCGATCAGGTTCGCGGTCCAGGACGGATGGGTGGCGCCGCCCCAGTTGGAGCCGACCACGATGAAGCCGTCGCCGTCGGGCATCGCGGCCAGCGGAGAGGTCCGCGGCAACCCGCTCTTGGCACCGGTCGTGGACAGCACGATGGCGGGGACGAAGACCGAGCTGAGGAGGAAGCGGCCACCCGACAGCCGCTGGGACAGCCGGTCGAGCTTGGGCATCACCGGGCGCGCGACCTTGGCGAACACGGCCGTGCCGGCCGTCCGCTGGACCAGGGCGTCGAGTCGGTCGCGCAGCGGCATGGCCGCAGGTTACCGACGCATGGTTACAGGCGGAAGCCCAGGTCGACGGTGGCGCCGTCGAGCCCCTCGGTGTCCATCTGCGCCTTCTGCAGCTTGCCGGCGTAGTCCCAGTTCATCGACTGCCACCGGGTGAACTGGTCGAGGACCCACACCCCGCTCTGCCGGGAGCCGTTGCCGGACTTGCCGTTGCCCCCAAAGGGCAGGTGGGCCTCGGCACCTGAGGTCGAGTTGTTGACCGACAGCATCCCCGCCGACACCCGGGAGCGGAAGTCCAACACCGTCTTGGGGTCGCTGGTGTAGATCGCCGAGGACAAGCCGTAGCCGTGGTCGTTGGCCAGCGCCACCGCCTGGTCGAAGGTCGAGAACGTCATGACCGACACCAGCGGCCCGAAGGTCTCGTTGCGGTAGAGCGCATCCTCCGGGCGCACTCCCGACACGACGACAGGGTGTGCGTAGACACCGGCGTCTGGGTCACCGAGGAAGCCCGGTCGCGGGTTGGCCGAGGTGATCCGGCCGATCGGGCCATGCACGGTGTGGTGCGGCTGGATCTCCCCGAGCCACTTCTCCCAGCCGGCCAAGAACCGCTCCGACAGCATCGGTCCGTAAAGGACGTCCCGGGTGGGATCGCCGATGTCGGCCAGCGACAACCGGAAGAGCAGGTTGGCCAAAAACGCATCGTGCACAGACTCGTGCACGATCGCGACCCCGAGCGAGGTGCAGCGCTGACCGGCCGTACCGAACCCGGAGAACAGGGCGCCCTCGGCTGCCAGGTCGAGGTCGGCGTCAGGCATCACGACGAGGGGGTTCTTGCCACCGAGCTCCAGGCACGGCGACTGCAGGTGCCGGCCGGCCAGCTCGCCGATCCGAGCGCCGACCTCGGACGACCCCGTGAAGCCGATCTTCTGGACGAGCCCGGCCTCCAGAGCGAGCACCAAGCCGTCGTACGTCGTGGGCCCGTCGGCGTGCACCGTGTTGAGCACGCCGGGCGGCAGCCCGCCAGCCTGGAAGATCCGGCTGAGCGCATCGCCGAGGGCGGCGGCGTAGTCGGCCGGCTTCCAGACGACGGTGTTGCCGCAGAGCAGGGCCGGCACGATGTACCAGGACGGCACGGCTACCGGGAAGTTGCCGGCCGTGATGATGGCCGCGACGCCGACCGGCATGCGGAAGGTGAACAGCTGCTTGTCGCGCATCTCCGACGGGACGGTCTGGCCGTAGAGCCGGCGCCCCTCACCGAGGAAGAAGTCGCAGGTGTCGACGATCTCCTGCACCTCGCCGAGGGATTCCGCGAGTGGCTTGCCGACCTCGCGGGTGATGAGCTCTGCCAGGGCTTGCTTGTTGGCTTCCACGAGCCGGCCGATCGCCGCGATGGTCCGGCCCCGGACCGGCGCCGGGGTG
>JBKKBU010000285.1:0-3552 GCA_046713755.1 Mycobacteriales bacterium | reverse complement strand
GGACGGACGGTCGACGACGCTGCGGGGGAGGCCTTCGACAAGGTCGCTCGGCTGCTCGGGCTGGGGTTCCCCGGCGGACCAGCGGTGGACCGAGAGGCGCGGTCAGGTCGGCCCGACGCGATCGCGTTCCCGCGGGGGATGATGAGCGAGCCGTCGTACGACGTGTCCTTCAGCGGGTTGAAGACGGCGGTGGCCCGATGGGTCGAGAAGCAGCAGGGCACGATCCCGGTCGCTGACGTGTGCGCGAGCTTCCAGGAGGCGGTGGTGGACGTGCTCACCGCCAAGGCCGTGCGCGCCTGCCGCGAGCACGGGGTAGGGCACCTGCTGATCGGTGGTGGCGTCGCCGCCAACAGCCGCCTGCGGGCACTCGCCCAGGAGCGCTGCGACGCGGCCGGGATCATCCTGCGGGTCCCCCGCCGGGGGCTGTGCACCGACAACGGCGCGATGGTGGCCGCCCTCGGTGCGCGCCTCGTCGACGCCGGGATCGCGGCGAGCCCGCTCGACCTGCCGGCCGACTCCGGCATGCCGGTCACGGTGGTGACCCGGTGATCGCCCGGATGTGGGAGGCCCGGTGCGAGGCCGGCCGCACCGCCGAGGTGGTGAGCTGGGTGCAGGGCACCGTCATCCCCGACGCCCTCGAGGCCGGCGCCTCGACAGCCGAGGCCTTCGGCAGCGCTGACCGGGTCGTCCTGCTCACCCGCTGGCCGGCAGCGACCGCCTGGGTCGAGCCGGCCGCCCCCCTCGGGATCGTCGCCCGCAGCCATGCCTGGGACTTCGAAGCCCTCCCGTGATCGCCGTCGGGCTGCTGGTGGTGGCGACCGTCCTCCTGGTCGCCGGAGCCGAGCTGTTCGTCGAGAACGCCGCGGCCGCCGGTAGGCGCCTGGGCGTCACGGCCCTCGCCGTCGGCCTGCTGCTCGCCGGCGCTGAGCCGGAGGAGCTGCTCACCGCGGTGCTCGCCGCGCTTCAGGACCGCCCCGGCCTCGCCGTCGGCGATGCCATCGGCGCCAACGTCACGATGCTCACCGTCACCCTCGGCCTGGCCGCGCTCCTGCGGCCCGTCCCGGTTGGCCCCCGCGTACGCCGCTACGCATGGCTGTCTGCCGCAGCGGGCGCGGTGGCGGCGCTGGTGCTCTGGGACGGGCGGGTCGGTCGACCAGAAGGAGCCGTGCTGCTGCTGGCGTACGTCGGGTTGGTCGGGTTGGTCTGGTGGCGTGAGCGCACCCCGCCGATGCTGGGGGAGCTCGCCGAGATCGGCGACCTCGACGAGGTGCCCGACCAACGGCGGGGACGCGCGCTCGCCCTCGTGCTCGTCGGGCTCGCCGTCATGACGGCCGGCGGGGCAGCCGCGGTCGAGGGCGCCACCCGGCTGGTGGTCGCCGTCGACCGCAGCGACAGCGCGATCGGGCTGACCGTCCTCGCGCTGGCGACGACGGCCGAGCTGTTCGCCCTGGTGCTGACCGCGGCCCGCCACGACGTCGCGGAGCTGGCCGTTGCCGGCATCGTGGGAAGTGCGGCCTACAACGCCACGATGACCCTGGGTGGGGCGGCACTGGCCCGCCCGCTGGTGACCGACATCGGACCCGCGGCCGTCGTCGCCGCCGGGCTGCCGGTGCTCCTGCTGGTGCTGGCCAAGGACGGCCGACTGGGCCGCATGGCTGGGCTACTGCTCGTCACGGGTTACGTCGGGTATGTGATCACTGTTCTGGTCTGATGGGGTTCGTCACCCCAATGGCTGTATCTCGTTGGATCATCACGGGGCACAGTCGTTGCACGGGGTGACGAGGAGGTGGCTCGGTGTCCATGGACGGACCGACGCGGGCCGGCCTGCTCGGCGAGGCGGCCGACACCGCGCTGGCCCTGCTCGCCGCCCGGACCCGCATCCGGACCTGGGTGGCGACGACGTCCGCCGATCTGGTCGTGGCGGTGACCGGTCCGCGGGCCCCCGACCTGGGCGTCCGGTGGGCGCCGGCCCCTGACGCGTTCTCCCTTCCGCTGTCGGTGGTGGGCGGCCAGAGCCTGGGCCGTCTCACGGCGATCGGTGGGACGGTCGTGGACGTCGAACTGGTCCGGCTGGTGGCGACCACGCTCGGGGCGCTGCTGCAGGCCGGCCCCGCCTCGACCGAGGACCGTCCCAGTGACGACCCGGCCGCCGCGCTCGAGGACCTGCTGGACTTCGCCCGTGAGCAGCTGGGCATGGACCTGGCCTTCGTCGGTGAGTTCAGGCGCTCCCCGACGGGAGGTGAGCAGGTGGTGCGCGCCGTGTCGAGGGCGGGGTCCCTGCTGGTCGCGGTGGGGGCGGTGACCGACCTGGCCCGCACGCTCTGCCAACGGGTCATGGATGGCCGGCTGCCACGCGCCGCTGCCGATACCGCCGACCTACCGGCCGCCGAGGAGGTTCCGGCGGTCGTGAGCCTGCCCATTCGTAGCTACGTCACGGTTCCGCTGACGCTGCCTGACGGCACCCTGTACGGCACCTTGTGCTGCCTGTCGCCGCGGGTGCACCCCAGCTTCGGCAAGGACTCCATCGCAGCGCTGGAGGTCGTCGCGCAAGCGGTCGTGCAGGTGCTGGTCCCCGACCGGGTCGGGTCCTTCCAGTCGCGCCGCGCAGCGCTGGAGGTGGGCATCATGCTGGCGGCCGGGGGCCCGAGCACCGTCTACCAGCCGGCCGTGCGGCTGGCGGGCATCAAGGCGGGTTTCGTCGAGGCGCTCAGCAGGTTTGCCGACGGCCGACCGCCGGACCAGTGGTTCCGGGAGGCGACCGCTGTCGGCTTGGGGGTTGAGCTCGAGGTGACGGCGGCGCAGCGCGGGCTCGAGGCGGTTGCCGTCGGCCGCGACGTGTCGGTCAACCTGTCCGCCGCCACCATCACCTCAGGGGCCTTGTCCGAGCTGCTCGCCGAGCTGCCGCTCGAGCAGGTCGTCGTCGAGGTGAGCGAGCACGAGGCGGTGAGCGACTACCTCGAGCTCGGTCGGGCGCTGGCGCCCTACCGGGCGGCCGGCCTGCGGCTCGCTGTCGACGACGCGGGCGCCGGCTACGCCTCGCTGCGGCACGTCGTGCGGCTCGCCCCCGATGTCATCAAGCTCGACATGAGCCTGGTGTCGGGCATCGACTCCGACTCCTCGCGTCGCGAGCTCGCCGGCGCGCTGACGTCCTTCGCCCACCGCACCGGCGCCGTGGTGGTCGCGGAGGGCGTCGAGCGGCTCGCCGAGCACGAGGTGCTGCGCGACGTCGGCGTCGACCTCGGCCAGGGCTTTCTCTACGCCGTCCCGGCTCCGCTCTGACCCGGGCTTGAGTCGTTGGCACTCTTAGGGTTAGAGTGCCAACAGCACTGAGGCACCTGATCCCCGCGACGGCAGGACTGCTGAGGTCACCCACACCCGCCATTGCAACAGGAGGCACGGCACCGTGAGCACCCTCACCAAGGTCGCCATCAAGCCGCTCGAGGACCGCATCGTCGTCCAGGCCAACGAGGCCGAGACCACGACTGCCTCGGGCATCGTCATCCCCGACACCGCCAAGGAGAAGCCCCAGGAGGGCACCGTTCTCGCTGTCGG
>JBKKBU010000284.1:0-16504 GCA_046713755.1 Mycobacteriales bacterium | reverse complement strand
CGCGGGCCCGCGCGTTGGCGGCGTCCGGGGTCGTCGCTCTGCTCGCGCAGCAGCTCAGCCTGCTGGTGGCCCTGCGCCTGGCGGCCGGCGGGGAGCAGGGTTCGGTCGTCATCTACGTCGTCGCGACGGCCGTCTTCCTGCTGCCCTGGGCAGTGTTCGCCGTGCCCATTGCGACCAGCGCCTTCCCGCGGCTGTCCGAGGCGGCCACGACGGGTGACCACCGCGAGTACGACGCGGTGCTGGTCAGCTCGGCCCGCACCGTGCTCGGCCTGTCGGTGATCGGGTCCCCGGCCTGGTGGTCCTGGCCGGGCCGCTGGCCGCGCTGCTGCTGCTCTCGGGTGCGCCTGGTCTGGCGGGCAGCGAGCCGTTGCGAGACGCGATCCTCGCCTTCGCTCCGGGGCTCATCGGGCACAGCATGGCGGCGCTGCTCGCCAGGTCCTTGCTGGCCAGCGGCCGCGCGCGCGCCAGTGCCGTGGGCACCGCCATCGGGTGGCTCGCCGTCGCGGTCGCCTCGCTCGTGCTGGTTGCCACCACCGAGCTCGACCGCGTCGTGGCGCTCGGCCTGGCGAGCTCCATCGGGCTGACGCTGGGTGCACTGGTGCTGGGCGTGTGTGTGCTGCGCGGGCGTCGTGGCTGACCGGCCTTCGCGGCGACCGGGAGGTGACGTCCGGTTGGACGGTTGCCGGGTGCTGCTGGTGCTGGCAACCTCGACCGGGGGAGTGGGGCAGCACGTCCGGTCGTTGGCGGCCGGGCTGGCGGGTCGCGGCGCCGTGGTGACCGTCGCCGCCCCCGACGCAACTCAGCAGCTCTTCGGCTTCGACCGGCACGTTGCCGTCGAGATCGGGGGACGGCCTGCTCCGTCGGACCTGCTGGCCCGGCGCAGCCTGCGTCGAATGGCCGGCGATGCCGACATCGTGCATGCCCATGGGTTACGGGCGGGAGCGCTGGTTCCGGCAGGTTCGGTGGTCACCTGGCACAACGCCCAGCTGACGGGCAGTCGGGCGGGTGCCCTCCTCGAGCGGTTGGTGGCCCGCCGGGCAGCCGTGACCCTCACCGCCTCCCAGGACCTCGCGACCAGGGCCACGTCGTTGGGTGCCCAGGACGTGCGCCTCGCGCCGGTGTCGGCCCCGGCGTTGGTACCGACCGGCCATGACCCGGGACTCGGCCACCCGCTGGTGCTGGCCGTCGGTCGGCTGCACCCGCAGAAGGGCTACGAGACACTGGTTGCGGCGCTGCCGCTGCTCGGCGACGCCATCGTTGCGGTCGCCGGTGACGGGCCCCTCGAGCAGTCGCTGCGCAGCCAGGCACCCGACGTGCAGTGGCTCGGCCGCCGGGATGATGTCGCTGACCTGCTGGTGGCTGCCGATGTTGTCGTACTGCCGTCGATCTGGGAGGCGAGGTCGCTGACGGCTCAGGAAGCGCTGCGGGCCGGCCGCCCGTTGGTGGCCACGGCAGTCGGGGGCATCCCCGACCTCGTCCGTGACGGCGCGCTGCTCGTGGCCCCGGACGACCCCGTCGCGCTCGGCCGGGCGGTCCGGTCCTTGCTCGACGACCCGGTCGCGGCGGCCGACCTGGCCGCTCGCGGTCTCGCGGTAGCAGCCACCTGGCCGGATGAGGCAGACACCGTTGCGCAGGTCGCCGCCGTCTACGCCGAGCTGCTGGGGCAGATCCGATGAGGCGCCTCGTCACGCTCGCGCTGTCGCTGCTGCTGGTCCTGCTGGGTCTGGTGGCCCTGGCCGGGCGGGACCTCTCACCCGACGGCCCGATCGGCTCGCGGCCCTCCGGGTCGCCGGCCGGCAGCGTCGTCGTGGTGGGCGTCCCCGGGCTGCGCTGGAGCGACGTCTCGGCGGTGGCCACCCCGACGCTGCATCAGCTGGCCGGGACCGGGTCGATCGGCTCGCTGTCGGTCAAGGCGCGACCGGCGCTCAGCTGTGCCGCTGACGGCTTCCTGACCCTGGGGGCCGGCAGTCGGGCCGAGGCCTTCGGCATCCCCTGCGGCAGCGCACCGACCGCGGCTGACCTACCCGAGCTCCGGTCGCGCAACCGCGAGACCCGGGACGGCGCGGCGGTCGGACTGCTCGGGACCGCCCTGCCCGCCAGCGACTGCATCAACTGGAACGGCCCGCTGTCGTTCTCGGCGCACGGTCGGCGGGCGGTGCTGCTCGGGGCCGGGCAGCAGCTGACCGACGTGGCTGGCGGGCCGATCCCGATGCGATCGACGGCAGGTCCCGGCGGCGGGCTGTCGACCTGCCGGTTGACCATCCTCGAAGCGAGTGTGGTGGGCGCTACCGGGGCCCCGCGGGCATCGGGGGCGGCCGCCGCCGATGCACTGGTGGCGGCCGTCCAGGCGGCCATGCCTCCGGACGCGGCGCTCCTGGTCGTGGGCGTGAGCGAGGCACCGACCGACGAGGTGCCGCACCTGCACGTCGCGATCGGCTCTGGTCCGGGTTTGGGCACCGGCCAGCTGCGGTCCGCCTCGACCCGGCGGGACGGTTACGTGCAGCTCGTCGACGTCGCCCCAACGGTGCTCTGGCTCCTCGGGTTGCGGACGCCGGACGACGCGGTCGGTGAGCCGTGGCGGTCCAAGGGACGTGCGCCGTCGATCTCGGAGCTCATCGACCACGACCGCAAGGCGACCACCGAGGCTGACGTGCGGGTGCCGTTCTTCGTGGCCTACCTGGCACTGCTGCTGGGGCTGCTTGTCGGCCTGTGGCGCCGGCCCCGGGTCGCGCGCCTGGTTGCGTTGGCGGGGGCAGCCGTCCCCGCTGCGTCGTACGCCGCCAACCTGCTGCCCTGGTGGCGCAGCGCCGCGCCGCTCCCCACCTTGCTGGGCTTGTCGATCGCCCTCGCCCTGGTGATCGCGGTGCCGGCCAGCCGGCTCCGCGGTCGGCTGGCACCCGTGGCGCTGGTGCTGCTGGTCAGCACGGCGATCATCCTCGCGGACTTGCTGGCCGGCGGCCCCTTGCAGCTCACGTCGGTCGCCGGCTACTCGCCGCTGGTGGCCGGTCGCTTCGCCGGGATCGGCAACGTCGCCTTCGGAGTCCTTGCGGCCTGCGCCGTCCTGGGTGCAGCGGCCACCCGCTCCGCCCCTGCCGCCGTCCTCGTCGGAGGTGTGGTCGCGGTCGTGGACGGTGCGCCGCCGTTCGGCAGCGATGTCGGGGGCGTGCTGGCGCTGGTCCCTGCGTTCGCGGTGCTGGTCCTGCAGCTGCTCGGCCGCCGGGTCTCCGTCCTGCGCGTCGGGGTGGCCGGCGCCGCCGGCGCGGCGCTGGTCGCCGCCTTCGCGCTCGTCGACCGGGCGCGCCCCCCCGACGAACGGACCCACCTCGGGCGCTTCGCGCAGCAGGTCATCGATGGCGAGGCGGGGGCAGTGCTGCGTCGTAAGGCCGAGGCCGTTTTCGGGCTGCTGTTCTACTCACCAGTGACGGCGCTGCTGCCGGTAGCAGTCGGTCTGGTCGTCTTGCTCGTCGTGCGGCCACCGGAGCTGCTGCGCACCAGCTTCGACGACGCACCGGCCTGGCGGGCGGGCCTTGGCGCCCTGGGGGTGGCCTGCCTCATCGGGTTCGCGCTGAACGACAGCGGAGCTGCCGTGCCTGCGCTGGCTCTCGTGGTGGCGCTCCCCGCTACCGCAGCCGTGGTCCTCTCCGGAAAATCACCGCGCGCCGCAGCCACCGCACCGGGCGGCTGACCGTTAGAGTGGACTTCCGTGCAGCGGCCTCCGGGGCCGCTCCGTAGCACGGGAGTCCGCGTGGTCCGAGCGACACAGACCTGCCACCTGTTCGTCACCGGCGGCGTCGCCTCCTCGCTCGGCAAGGGCCTCACCGCCTCGTCGCTGGGCCGGCTGCTCAAGGCACGCGGACTGCGGGTCACGATGCAGAAGCTCGACCCCTACCTCAACGTCGACCCCGGGACGATGAACCCGTTCCAGCACGGCGAGGTGTTCGTCACCGACGACGGCGCCGAGACCGACCTCGACGTCGGCCACTACGAGCGCTTCCTCGACGAGGACCTGCACGGATCGGCCAACGTCACGACCGGGCAGGTCTACAGCGCCGTGATCGCCAAGGAGCGACGGGGTGAGTACCTCGGCGACACCGTGCAGGTCATCCCGCACATCACCGACGAGATCAAGGGCCGGATCCGGAGCCTCGCGGGCCCCGACGTCGACATCGTCATCACCGAGGTGGGCGGCACGGTGGGTGACATCGAGTCGCTGCCCTTCCTCGAGGCAGCCCGTCAGGTCCGGCAGGAGGTCGGCCGCGACCGGTGCTTCTTCCTGCACGTCTCGCTCATCCCCTATCTGGGACCGTCCGGGGAGCTCAAGACCAAGCCGACCCAGCACTCGGTGCAGTCGCTGCGGGCCATCGGCATCACCCCGGACGCCATCGTCTGCCGGTCGGACCGGCCCATCAACGACGGCATCAAGCGCAAGATCGCGAACATGTGCGACGTCGACATCGATGCGGTGGTGAGCGCCGTCGACGCGCCCTCGATCTACGACATCCCCAAGGTGCTGCACGCCGAAGGCCTGGACGCCTACGTCGTACGACGGTTGGGCCTGCCCTTCCGTGACGTCGACTGGCGCGACTGGGACCAGCTGCTGCAGCGCGTGCACAGCCCCGGGAAAGAGGTCACGGTCGCGCTCGTCGGCAAGTACGTCGACCTGCCCGACGCTTACCTCTCGGTCACCGAGGCGCTGCGGGCCGGCGGCTTCGCCAACGACGCCAAGGTCAACATCCGCTGGGTCACCTCCGATGACTGCGAGACGCCGGAGGGTGCGAGCAAGGCCCTCGACGGGGTCGACGGGGTGCTTGTGCCAGGTGGTTTTGGCGTGCGCGGCATCGAGGGCAAGCTCGGCGCCATTACCTACGCGCGCACCCACCAGCTCCCCACCCTCGGCCTGTGCCTCGGGCTGCAGTGCATGGTGATCGAGGTCGCCCGTTCGCTCGCCGGGATCGAGAAGGCCAACAGCGCCGAGTTCGAGCCGTCGACACCCGACCCGGTCATCGCGACCATGGCGGACCAGCACGATGTCGTCGCCGGCGAGCGCGACATGGGCGGCACGATGCGGCTGGGGTCGTGGCCGACCAAGCTGCTGAAGGGCTCGGTGGCGCAGCAGGCCTACGGCGACGACCCTGCCGACGAGCGGCATCGGCACCGCTACGAGGTCAACAACGCCTATCGCCCAGCGCTCGAGGCGGCCGGACTTGTCTTCTCGGGGACGTCGCCCGACGGCGGACTCGTGGAGATCGCTGAGCTGCCCCGTGAGGTGCACCCCTTCTTCGTGGGCACGCAGGCGCACCCGGAGTTCCGCTCCCGGCCGACCCGAGCGCACCCGTTGTTCCGGGCGTTCGTCGCTGCGGCGGTGGACCGCGCCGCGGGGCGCATGCTGCCGCTGCAGTAAAGGCTTGACGTACGCCGGATCGGCGGGTCTACCGGACGAGATTGTTCCGGTTGTCTAGCCTTGCCCCGTGAGACGCGCGCGCCAGCGGTCGCTGATCGCCGCCTTCGCGGTGCTCAGCGTCGCGGTGCTGTCCGTGCCTGCCACCTCGACCGCGAGCGCCGCCGAGCCGGCCGGGAGTGCGGTCTCGACGGCTCGCAGTGCGGTTCCGACCAGCACCGAGGTGATCGGCTCGACCACCGATGGCGTGCTCGCGGTGACCGACGCGTACGGCCTGCGGCGCGCCTTGCTCATCGCCCCCGACGGTCGGGTGCTCGACCTCGGCCGAGTGCGGCCGGAGGCCCTGCCTCGCCTGGTGCCCGGCGCGGTCTGGCAGCCTGGCGACACCGGCATCTGGGAGCGCCGCCTGCTGGCAGGTGGCCCCACTCAGACGATCAGCGTGCCGAAGGAGTCGGCCGTCCTGGCCGCGACCTATGACGCCTTGGTCGTGTCGACCATCACCGCGGGAGGTGACCGACTCGATCTGCTGCGCAGCGATGCCGCACCGACTCCCATCCATGCCAGTGCCGACGCGCTCACCACGGTCGTCGCCTCGACCGGCGGGGTGGCCTTCCAGGAACTGGGCGGGGCAGGGACGATCGTCCGGCGGTGGGATGGCAGGGCACTGCACGAGGTCGCCCGCTCGACGGGGCAGGTGATCGTGCTGGCCGTGACCGACACCGCCACGATCTGGACCGAGCGCGCGGCCGTCTTGGCCCTTGTCCGCTCGCCGCACGGCGATGGTCCGGACGTGCGCAGTGCGTTGCCGGACACCGCGGACGAGGTTGTCGCCGACGACCAAGTGGCCGCCTGGGCGACTGCCGACGATGCCGGCTATGCGCTGCGGAGCACCCGCTCGAGCACCCCCGTCCTCCGGCTGGACGGCCCGGCGCTGCGACTGTCCGGCAACCAGGTGGCGGGGACCCGTCGAGGCGACGTCGTCGCGGCGGACCTCCAGTCAGGGGCCATCTCGATGGTGCTCGACCTGCCGCCGTTCCCGCCGGCGACCGTCGACGCCGTGGCCCTGTCGGACGGTCGGGTGGCGGTCGTCGACGACCGTCAGGGAGACCCGCGGCTCGTGCTCAGCGGCCGGGATGCCGGCAGTGTGCTCGACGTGGCGCTGTCGGGGACCCGCACTGCCGTTGTCGCTAGCGCCGGTGCGGGTCTGATCGCTCGCGTGAGCGATGCGGTCGGACCGACCCGCGAAGTCACCGTGCCCGGGCCGTTCTCCTGCGGCACCCGTTGCACCCGTTACCCGCGCGAGCTGTCGCTGTCCGGGTCGCGACTGCTGGTGCCGGCAGCAGACGGGCGCGAACTCATCGACGTCGATACCGGGGTCCGGCGCAGCCTGCCCGAGATCGCCGCCCTGTGGGGTGCCCGGCTGGCCAGGCAGCAGGGCGCCGCCATCGTGGTGGAGGACCTCGACGGTGGCCAGCCACCAACTGTCTATGACGGTCTCGACGGTGCCCGTCGCCTCCTGCTCGCGGGCGACACCCTCGTGGCGCTCGCCGGTGCGTCCGCCACCGTGGTCGATCTCGTCACGGGGGCGCGCAGCACCGTCGGGGACGTCGACGCGACGACAGCCGTCCTCGATCCCTCCGGGGCGTTGGCGTGGCGGGATGCCAGCACGGGGCAGATCCGGTTGCACGCCGCAGGTACGACGACGACGGTGGCCCAGGGACAGCCGGCTGAGATCGGCGGACCGGATCGAGTCGTCCTCGCCGCTGACGATGGCCAGCTGGTCTACGTGTCGGGCGACGACGGCAGCGTGCGGGTGCTGGACATCGACGTCGCGACCCTCCCGGTCACCGTGCTGTCGCGGCGGGTGCCCCCGGTCACCACCGCGTGGGAGCCGCGCTTCGACCTGTCCCGACCGGCGGCATGGACCCTGGAGCTGCAACGGGACGGTGAGTCGGTGATCCGCCGATGGTCAGGCACCGGGACTGCAGTAGCGCCGGCCCTTCAGCAGACCGCGGCAGTCCCGGGGGCGGCGTACTCCTGGAGGTTGTCGACCGGGAGCACAGCGCTGGCAGCTGGGACGGTGCGCGGCGCTCGGGGGGTGGTGGCTGCGGTGACGGCGGCGGGGATCGCGTCGACCGCGTCGCCCACGCCGGCGGTGCGCCTGCGGTGGTCCGCGACGGGGACGGGAGTGCGCTTCGACGTGGCGTACCGCGCGCGCCGAGAGGCCGGTGACGGGACGTGGACCTCCGGCCCGCTGACCCGGCTGCTCACGGAGACCGGGGCGGCGACTGCAGTCCTTCCCGGCCAGCCGGGCGTCACCTATCTCGCCACGGTGCGAGCCGTGGCGCCAGACGGCGCTCTCGGTCCCTGGTCGCCGGCCGCCCGCACGGTCATGCCCTTCGATGCGCTGCCGGGTGGACCGGTGCGCTTCGTGGGCAAGTGGGAGCGATCGACCGTCAAGGGGGCCTGGTTGAGCACCCGCATCACCTCGCGTGGCAACGGCGCCACCATGTCGACGACGTCGACAGCGACGACCTGGGTCCTGCTCGGCTCAGCGTGCGCCACCTGCGGGCAGGCCGAGCTGCTTGTCGACGGCCGGCTCGTGCGCCGCATCGACACCGCCGGCTCCGGCTACCGGGCCGGCGTGGAGCTGGCCCGGCTCAAGCTCGACGGCCGACGCCACACGGTCACCGTCCGATCGAACGACCCCCGGGGCCGCTCCCTCGTCCTTGACGCCGTCGTGCTGACGGCGTGACCGCACACGTCTACGACGTCGAGTCGTCGGAGCAGGTCTACGAGGGGCGCGTCATCGCCGTGCGACGCGACATCGTCACGATGCCGGGGGAGGCCACCTCGCAGCGCGATGTTGTCGAGCACCCGGGAGCAGTGGGGGTGGTGGCGCTCAACGCTGCCGGCGAGGTGCTGCTCGTCAACCAGTACCGCCATCCGGTCCGTCGACGCCTCGACGAGCTGCCGGCAGGGTTGCTGGATGTGGCGGGGGAGCCGGGGGTCGACGCGGCTCGCCGTGAGCTGGCGGAGGAGGCCGGGCTGGGGGCGGCCACCTGGCACGTCCTCGTGGATGCGCTGACCTCGCCGGGCATGACCGACGAGGCGATCCGCCTCTACCTCGCCCGCGACGTGTTCGTCGTGGACCGCGCAGTGCAGGAACATGAGGAAGTCGAGCTGACCACCGAGTGGGTACCGCTGGAGGATGCTGTCCGTCGGGTCCTGAGTGGGGAGATCGAGAACGCCATGTGTGCCATCGGCGTCCTCGCCGCTGACCGGGTCGTCCGCGACGGCTTCGGTGGACTGCGGCCCGCGGACGCACCGTGGCCGTCCCGACCGGGGCACTAGCTCCCGGACAGGCCGCGCCGCTTCGTCGTACGCCGCTAGGCTCACTTCGCCGCACCACCCCCGCGGCCCCCGCTCGCGCCCGACCGGTGCGGCTCCCACGTCGTCGAGAGGTCCAGGTCGTGAAGGTCGGTATCCCGCGCGAGGTCAAGGACAACGAGTATCGCGTCGCGATCACCCCCTCGGGCGTGCGTGAGCTGGTCTCGCACGGCCACGACGTCACCGTCGAGAAGGACGCGGGAGTCGGCTCCTCGATCACCGACGAGGAGTTCGTCGCAGCCGGCGCCACGATCATCGGCACGGCTGACGACGTGTGGGCCGACGCTGAGCTGGTGCTCAAGGTCAAGGAGCCAGTGGCCTCGGAGTACCACCGGATGCGGCGCGACCAGGTGCTGTTCACCTACCTGCACCTGGCAGCCTCGCGCACCTGCACGGACGCGATGCTCGCCTCCGGGGTGACCGGGGTCGCCTACGAGACCGTGCAGCTCCCGGACCGCTCGCTGCCGCTGCTGGCCCCGATGTCGGAGGTTGCGGGTCGGATGGCGCCCCAGGTGGGCGCGCACTGCCTCGAGCGCGGTGCGGGCGGGCGCGGTGTCCTCATGGGTGGTGTCTCCGGCGTCTACGCCGCCAAGGTCGTCGTCCTCGGCGCGGGTGTGTCAGGCCTCAACGCCGCCGCGATCGCCCTCGGGATGCAGGCCGAAGTTTTGCTGCTCGACAAGAACATCGCGCGGCTGCGAGAGGTGGACCGGATCTACCAGGGCCACATGCAGACCGTTGCTTCCAACACCTTCGAGATCGAGCGGGCCGTCCTCGACGCCGACCTCGTCATCGGCGCGGTGCTGGTCGCCGGGGCGAAGGCCCCCATGCTCGTCTCGGACGAACTCGTCGCCGCCATGAAGCCCGGCTCGGTGCTGGTGGACATCTCGGTCGACCAGGGTGGCTGCTTCGAGTCGACCCGCCCGACCACCCACTCCGACCCGACCTTCGAGGTCAACGGCTCGCTGTTCTACTGCGTGGCCAACATGCCGGGTGCGGTGCCGCACACGTCGACGTACGCGCTGACCAACGTCACGCTGCCGTACGCCTTGGAGATCGCCAACCGGGGCCTGCGCGGCGCGGTCGCAGCGGACGCGTCGCTGGCGCCGGGTGTCAACACGGTCTCGGGCGCGCTCGTCTACGCCCCCGTCGCGGAGGCCCATGGCCTCCCACTCACTGACCTCGCGAGCGTGCTGGTCTGATGTCGGCGTGACGAGCGGGGGTACGCCGACCTCCCCTGCCGCCGGCGCCCGGGTCGTAGCGGCCTACCTCGATCATCTCGCGGTCGAGCGTGGGCTGGCTGCGAACACCCTGTCGTCCTACCGGCGCGACCTGACCCGCTACGTCGCCGAGCTCGCCGCCCGGGGGATCACCTCACTCGACGAGGTCTCGGAGTCGGACGTCACCGACTTCTTGGCGTCGCTGCGGGCGGGATCGCCCGAGCGGACAGCGCTGTCGGCGTCCTCGGCAGGTCGCACCATCGTGGCGGTGCGCGGGTTGCACCGCTTCGCCCATCGCGAGGGCCTGACCGCTGCCAACCCGGCGCGCGAGGTGAAGCCCCCGGCTACGACGCGCCGGCTGCCCAAGGCGATCACGGTCGCCGAGGTCGAAGGGCTGCTCGAGGCCGCCGGCGCGGGGGACGGGCCGCGGCCGGTGCGTGACCGGGCGCTGCTCGAGCTCCTGTACGGCACTGGCGCGCGGATCTCCGAGGCGGTCGGGCTCGCCGTGGACGACCTCGACCGGTCCGCCGGCCTGGTGCGCCTCGACGGCAAGGGCGGCAAGCAGCGGATCGTCCCGGTCGGGTCGTTCGCGCAGCGTGCCGTGGAGGACTACCTCGTGCGTGGACGGCCGATCCTCGCGGCCGCGGGTCGCGGCTCTTCGGCGCTGTTCCTCAACGCTCGGGGGGGCCGACTGTCCCGGCAGAGCGCCTGGTCGGTCTTGCGGGCGGCTGCGGAGCGGGCCGGCTGGGCGGCCGATCGGGTGTCAGGCCTGTCGCCGCACGTGTTGCGGCACTCCTTCGCCACCCACCTGCTCGACGGTGGTGCCGACGTCCGCGTGGTGCAGGAGCTGCTCGGGCACGCATCGGTGACGACGACGCAGGTCTACACCCTGGTCACCGTCGACCGACTGCGTGAGGTCTACGCGACGGCGCATCCGCGCGCGCTGGCGTGATCGCTGCTGCGGGCCTGCCCACGGTTCGGCTGTCCACAGCATCGGCCTAGGTATCCACAGTCCTGTCCACAGGTTGGTCCACGGTGGTTGCGGCGTGTCGGCCCCAGATCTGGCCACAGTGTTGTAAGCGGCGGCTGCTGCGCCGTACAGTCCGCGGGTCCCGTCGGCATGTGCGTTCGGCGAGAAGTCAGATGAGCGGTTCATCGCCAGGGAGGCCAAAAGACATGTCGACAAGCGCGGGAGCGCACTCCATCCCGATCTCGTTGGCGGCGGGTGAGGCTGACGGCCTCGGTCCCACCGGTCGGGTCCGTCCGGTGTTCGCCGAGCCACCGCTCCTCGATCGGCATGGCCCGGCGCGCATCATCGCGATGTGCAACCAGAAGGGCGGCGTCGGCAAGACCACGTCGACGATCAACCTGGGGGCGGCGCTCGCGGAGTACGGCCGCCGGGTGCTGCTGGTCGACCTCGACCCGCAGGGCGCACTCTCCGTCGGCTTGGGGGTCAACCCGCTCCAGCTGGACCGGACGGTCTACAACCTGCTGATGGAACGCGACGTCAGCGTCGACGACGTCATGCTCAAGACCAACATCGCCGGCATGGACCTGCTGCCGAGCAACATCGACCTGTCCGCTGCTGAGGTCCAGCTCGTCAACGAGGTCGCCCGCGAGCAGACCTTGCTCCGCGTCCTCGGGCCAGTCCTGGACGACTACGACGTCATTCTCATGGACTGCCAGCCGTCGCTGGGCCTGCTCACTGTCAACGCCTTGACCGCGGCGCACGGCGTGATCATTCCGCTGGAGTGCGAGTTCTTCGCGCTGCGAGGTGTCGCGCTCCTCATCCAGACTATCGAAAAGATCCAAGAACGGCTCAACCCTCGACTTGAACTTGAGGGAATTTTGGCAACGATGTATGACTCTAGAACTCTGCATGGGCGCGAGGTGCTCGCCCGGGTCGTGGAGGCCTTCGGCGACAAGGTCTTCCACACGGTCATCAACCGCACGGTGCGCTTCCCGGAGACGACGGTGGCCGGCGAGCCGATCACCACCTACGCCTCCAGCTCTGCCGGCGCCACCGCCTACCGCGATCTCGCACGAGAGGTGCTCACACCATGAGCCGACGCATCAGCCTGCCCGGAGCCGATGAGCTGTTCCGCGCGACCGGCGCGCCCGGTAGCGAGTCCGCTCAGGACGCGCCCCGCGGAGGCGGCTACGACCCCCAGGACGGGCAGCCACCGGGGCACGCCGGTTCGTCGGCGCCGGTGCTCCGGGCCGCGGTGGCCGGTGACAGCCGATTCCAGCCCGCGGCTTCCGATCCGGCCGTGGAGACCGCGGCCACGATGGACAGCCTCGACACCGATCTGCGTCTGGCCCCCGTGCGGCACACCGGCGTGCGGCGCCGTCCACGTGCGGTGGGTGACCGCCGGCCGAGCGGCCGGGAGCGCCACGAGGAGAAGATCACCGTCTACGTCTCCGCTGAGGAGCTGATGGACGTCGAGCAGGCCCGCCTGACCCTGCGTGGGGACCACGGGCTCGCCGTGGACCGCGGCCGGATCGTGCGTGAGGCCCTCGCCGTGGTCCTCGCGGACTTGGAGGCCAAGGGAGAGAACAGCATCCTGGTCCGCCGGCTGCTGGGGCGCTGATCACCCGCTGAAGCCGGCTGAGGTACCCGTTGTGAGCCGCGGAAGCCGGCTGAGGTACCCGTTGTGAGCCGCGGAAGCCGGCTGACGTACCCGTTGGGTGACCCGCTGAGGTCGGTGGCGCACCCCGTCGTACGCATGCCCATCTCGATTGCTGGCAGGCTGGCCCGGTGCTCTACGCGCTCGACGACCTGTTGTCCTTCCTGCTGCTGCTCGTGGCAACGGTGGTCGCCCTGACCCTGCACGGCTGGGTGACGGCGCTGCTGGCCGCTCGCACCGGTGACCGGCAGCCGGCGGCGGAGCGGCGACTCGGCCCGGATCCGCGTCGACAGATCGACCCGTTCGGCTTCATCGCTGCCCTCATCGGCGGCGTCGGCTGGTCGCTCGCCGTAGCGACGCCGGCGCGGTCGCGCCGCGGTGCAGTGATCGCCACCACCGTGCTTCCTGCTGCGGTGCTGGTCGGGCTCGGTCTGGCGGTGCTGGCGGCCTTCCGGGCGGCGAGCGGCGGTTCGTTCAGCGGCGCGGACACCTCACAGGTGCTACGGGACGCGGTGCTGGCCGGCCTGCCCGTCGGCGAACTCGCGCTGGCGACCTTCGGCGTCGTGCTGCTCTACACCGGGGTCATGAGCCTGGTGCCGCTCCTGCCGCTGGCCGGCGGTCGGCTGCTGTTCGCGCTCGCGCCGCGCACACGCGGCTGGCAACAGGCCGAGCATCAGCTCGGCGAGCGCAACATCGGCACCGCGATCCTGCTCGGCCTGCTGCTGCTTGCGCCAGGACTGGTGTTCGCCGTCCTCGACGCCGTCGGCGGGCCCCTGGCTGCGTTGGCGACCGGTGGCTGAGCAGCCGGGCGGCGCGACCGAGCCCACCGCCCCCAGCGCGCCGCCGGGTGCCTTCTCCGTGCACCTGGACATCTTCGAGGGGCCCTTCGACCTCCTGCTCCAGCTCATCAGCAAGCACCAGCTCGACGTCACCGAGGTGGCACTGTCGAAGGTCACCGACGAGTTCATCGCCCACATCCGCGCCCTCGGTCAGGAGTGGGACCTCGGTCAGGCCACCGAATTCCTCGTGGTGGCAGCCACCCTGCTCGACCTCAAGGCGGCCCGGCTGCTGCCCTCTGCCGAGGTCGAGGACGAGGAGGATCTGGCGCTGCTGGAGGCCAGGGACCTGTTGTTCGCCCGGCTGCTGCAGTACCGCGCCTACAAGCAGGCAGCAGCACACCTCGCGGGGCTGCTGGCGGCCGAGTCGAAGCGCTTTCCGCGTCAGGTCACGCTCGAGCCACGCTTCGCCGGGCTGCTCCCGGAGGTGCTGCTCGGGCTCGGCCCCCAGGAGTTCGCCGCCATGGCCGCGCGTGCGCTGGCGCCACGAGCCCAGCCGGTCGTCTCGCTGGAGCACGCGCACGGTGGCACGGTCAGCGTGCGGGAGCAGACCGCGCTCCTGCGGGAGCGCCTGCGGCGTACCGGTGGTGGGTCGTTCCGGTCGCTCACCGCGGACTGCAACGGCACCTTGGAGGTCGTGGCGCGCTTCCTGGGGTTGCTCGAGCTCTTCCGCGAGGGCTTGGTGTCGTTCGAGCAGGCCGAGGCGCTGGGGGAGCTCCACGTGCGCTGGTCGGGTGGCGCGGACGCGGAAGACGCCGAGGCGGCCGCATCGTCTGCGGGAGCAGAGTGGGACGAGCTGGACGAACCGGCCCCGTCCACGGACGACGAAGCACAGTCAGGGGAGGAGGAGGGGGCCGTGCTGCCCACAGCACCCACAGCGCCCCCACCCCCAGCCCCCACGGTCGAGGAGGAGATGCCATGAGCGAACCCAACGAGCACTTGGAGCCGGTCCCTTCGGCTGCGCCCGATCCGCTCCACATCGATGAGTCGACAAACGCATCTAACGATGAATCGTTGGACGTGGACGGTGAGCCGAACAGTTCGCACGCTGGCCCTGACGAGCTGTTCGAGCCGGCTGACCTGCCGCCGTTGCGGGCTGCCCTCGAGGCTGTGCTGCTGGTCACCGACGAGCCGGTTCCGGCCGTGACCCTGGCCCAGGTCGTCGAGCGTCCGACCGACGAAGTCGAGGCCGTCCTCGGCGAGTTGGCGGCGGAGTATGCCGAGCAGGGGAGGGGCTTTGAGCTCCGGGCGGTTGCCGGCGGTTGGCGGCTCTACACCCGCGCCGATTGCGCGCCCTACGTCGAGCGCTTCGTCCTGGACGGTCAGCAGGCCCGGCTGACCCAGGCCGCCCTGGAGACGCTGGCCGTCATCGCCTACCGGCAGCCGGTCACGCGCAGCCGGATCTCTGCGGTGCGGGGCGTCAACGTCGACGGGGTCGTCCGCACGCTCACCGCGAGGGGCCTGGTCGTCGAGTCGGGGCAGGACGACGAGACCGGTGGCATCCTGTACCGGACCAGTTCGGTGCTGCTGGAGAAGCTCGGTCTGCAGTCGCTCGAGGAACTTCCCTCCCTCGCTCCGCTGCTTCCCGAGTTGTCAGATGTCGACTTCGACTCGACATCAATCTGAGGTTGAGGAATTCAAGGAATGAATGACCAGGATGGCATCCGCTTGCAGAAGGTTTTGGCGCAGGCGGGATTGGGGTCGCGTCGGGCCTCTGAGGTGCTCATTGGGGAAGGCCGAGTGTCGGTCAATGGCGAGACGGTGCGCGAGCAGGGCCGGCGGGTCGATCCGGAGACCGACGTCATCAGGGTCGACACCTTGCGCATCAACACCACCAGCAGCCTCGTGCACCTCGCACTCAATAAGCCCAGCGGCGTCGTGACCGCCATGACAGATCCTGAGGGCCGGCCATGCGTCGGCGACATGGTCCGGGACCGTAAGGAGCGGCTGTTTCACGTCGGCAGGCTCGACAGTGAGACCGAAGGGTTACTGCTGCTCACGAACGAGGGGGAGCTGGCCCACCGGCTCGCCCATCCGTCGTACGAGGTGCCCAAGACCTACCTCGCGGAGGTGCTGGGCCCGATCGCGCGCGATGTTGGGCGACGCCTCAAGGCCGGTGTCGAGCTCGAGGACGGCATCGCGCGCGCCGATGAGTTCAAGCTGGTGAGCTCCTCGGGCAACCGGGTGCTTGTCGAGGTCGTCCTGCATGAGGGTCGCAAGCACATCGTCCGCCGGATGCTGGACGAGGTCGGCCACCCCGTGCAGCGCCTCGTCCGCACCTCGGTGGGCCCCGTGCAGCTCGGTATCCAGCGCTCGGGACGCATTCGCGCGCTGACCCGCGAGGAGCTCGCCGGCCTTTACGCCCTCGTAGGCATGTAAGCGCTCGCCGGCCGCTACGCCCTCGTAAGCAGGCCAGCGCTCGCCGGCCGCCACGCGGTCGTGGGCATGTCAGACGTGCGTGCGGCAGGTCAGCGCTTGCCCGGCCGGTCTCCCACGAGGTCTCCTGCGTGACTCCAGGGTTCCCGCCGGTCACTCCTAGGCAGCCCGCTGCCTACCGCCGGGCTTGCCTGGGGGGCGGCTCGCGCCGGCATCCATGCGGTAGCCGAAGCACCTTCGCACGTACGAGCGCCCCCTGTGAGACCGTCCCTGTCCTGGCGACGAGGGCGCTGTGAGGGTTCATCGGCGTTGCGGTTCAGCGTTATCTCGGTTTCCGACTTTGTCGATGTAGCCATGGAGCTCTTCAGTTGTGTCCCGACAGAGGAGGCGGATGATGGGTCCGCCCCAAGAGGTGTTACATCGGTAAATCAATAAACGGCAGCGCATGACGTGACCAGTTGGACGTTGCCATCGCTGACGCTGATCGGGTTAACACTTATCGATAAATTGCTGAACAGTGATAGCTGTACACAGTTAGACCTCTAGATAATTCATGCGACACGGTGACAGCGCTACAGACAGACAGGTCGTTGGGTGGATAGGGTGCCCGGGTGGCAGTGCGAGCAGTGCGGGGCGCGATCCAGGTTGACGTGGATGAGC
>JBKKBU010000283.1:0-2638 GCA_046713755.1 Mycobacteriales bacterium | reverse complement strand
GGGTCGCACGACCCCCGTGACCACCGCCCCGCAGCCGCCGGTGACTCCGACGACGGCGCCACCGGCGCCGCCGCCGACGTTGAAGGCCCCCGGTGCGCCGCGCGGGGTCCTGTCCGGCGCGGTGCAGATCGTGAGCCGCAAGGACGGCGATCCCAACGCCGAGCCCACTTCCGTGAGCGTCGGCGTCACCTGGTCGGCCCCGTCGACCGGCGGAACGCCGGCGTCGTACTGCGTGCGCTGGACCGGCATGGCGGGCGCGTCGCCCTACAACTCGCCCTCCAGCCCGGTCTGTGTCACCGGCCGCTCGGCGCGGGTCACCGTGCCGCACGTGAACCCGGCCGACAGCTGGCTGCGCTGGGAGGTGCAGGCCCGCAACAAGGCAGGGGCGGGCTCGTGGACACGGGCGACAGCCGTGGTGCCGGACCTGGTAGGTGGCCGCCAGACCGACGGCGTGGACCAGCTGCGCGCCGCCGGGTTGCGGGTGGGCTTCGACGAGCAGCCCACCAACGACACCACCCAGTACTGCCGGATCACCGGGCAGTCGCCGCGCAGCGGCTCGTTCACCGGCGGCACATTCGTGCGGATCACGTACTACGTGTGCCCCTGACCTGACCTGACCGGTCGGCGTGTCCCGGCTGTGACGGGTGTGACGGATGGGGCTGCAGAGGTAACGTCAGATCATGGCCACCCGTACGTCCACCGCCACGAGGCCGGGTTCAGCGCGCTCCTCGGGTTCATCGGGCAGGTCGCGCCCACCCGCACCCCGTAAGCCGGCGGCCCGCAAGCCGGCCGCGAAGCGCGCCCCGAGTCGCCGTCCGACCGCCAAGCAGGGTCCGAACCCGGCGGTCGCGGTGCTGGCTGCGGTCGGCCGACTCATCATGGGCATCGTCCGGACCGCGGCCCACGCGGTGGGCGGCACCGTCCGCACCGTGTCCGGTGGTGCCAAGGACCTCGACCCCGCCCACCGTCGCGATGGGCTGGGGCTGCTGCTGCTGGCGCTCGCCATCGCTGCTGCCGCCGGTGCCTGGTGGCGGGCCGGTAGCGCCGGTGAGGGCATCGACACGCTCGTGACCGGTGGGCTGGGCAAGGGCGCGCTGCTGCTGCCGCCGCTGCTCGCGCTGGGCGCGTGGCGCGTGCTGCGCCACCCCGAGTCCCAGGGAGCGACCGGCCGGCTCGTCGTCGGCTGGATGGCGCTGTCGCTCGGTGCCCTCGGCATGCTCCACGTCGCCCGCGGCAGCGACACCGCCCGCGAGGCCAAGGGTGGGGTCGTCGGCTTCCTGCTCGGCGACCCGCTGGCGGCCGCTCTCACTGGCCTGCTGGCCTTCCCGGTGCTGCTGCTCCTAGCCGGCTTCGGACTGCTCGTCGTGACGGCCACGCCGATCCACCAGGTGCCCCACCGGCTCGCGCAGCTGCGCGACCGGGTGCTGTTCCGCACCCCGCCCCCCATCACGGAGCCGGACGCGGAGCCGGAGCCGCTCAAGCGTCGCCGGCCACGCACCCGGCAGGGCGTCGCCTCGCAGGACGCGCCGCCGGACCTCGACGTCGTCATCGTCGACCACAACGCGGCCGTCGTCGGCCACCAGCGCCCCGAGCCGCCGGCCCACACCCCGCCGCCGAAGAAGGCGGAGCAGCTCGTCCTCAAGGGCGACTACCTGCTGCCGCCCGCCGACCTGCTCGGCACCGGCACCCCGCCCAAGACCCGCAGCGCCGCCAACGACGCTGTCATCGCGGCGCTCACCCAGGTGCTCGCCGACTTCCAGGTCGACGCCCAGGTCACCGGCTTCAGTCGCGGTCCGACGGTCACCCGCTACGAGGTCGAGCTCGGCCCGGCCGTCAAGGTCGAGCGGATCAAGGCACTGCAGCGCAACATCGCCTATGCCGTGAAGACCCAAGAGGTCCGGATCATCGACGTCATCGCCGGCAAGTCGGCGGTCGGCATCGAGATCCCCAACACCGACCGCGAGAACGTCAGCGTCGGCGACGTCCTGCGCAGCCACGCCGCGACGAGTGACCACCATCCGATGCTGGTCGCCCTCGGCAAGGACATCGAGGGCGGTTACGTCATGGCGAACATCGCCAAGACGCCGCACATCCTCATCGCCGGCGCTACCGGAGCCGGCAAGTCGACGTGCATCAACGCCTTGCTGGTCAGCATCCTGACCCGGGCAACGCCTGACGAGGTGCGGCTCATCCTGGTCGACCCCAAGCGGGTCGAGCTGACGGCGTTCGAGGGCGTCCCGCACCTCATCACACCGATCATCACCAACCCGAAGAAGGCCGCCGAGGCGCTGCAGTGGGTCGTGCGCGAGATGGACATGCGCTACGACGACCTGGCCGCGAGCGGCTTCCGGCACGTCGACGACTTCAACGCGGCGGTCCGCAAGGGCGACCTGAAGGCGCCGGAGAACAGCGAGCGGGTCTACCGCCCCTACCCCTACCTCATGGTGATCATCGACGAGCTCGCGGATCTCATGATGGTGGCGCCGCGCGACGTCGAGGACGCGATCGTCCGCATCACCCAGCTCGCGCGGGCCGCGGGTATCCACCTGGTCCTGGCGACGCAGCGCCCGTCCGTCGACGTGGTCACCGGCCTGATCAAGGCCAACGTGCCGAGCCGGCTCGCGTTCGCGACCAGCTC
>JBKKBU010000282.1:0-3830 GCA_046713755.1 Mycobacteriales bacterium | reverse complement strand
CCTCACCTACACCCCCGCGACCCCCGCGCCCTGGGACGACCAACCCCTGATCGACCCCCACCAGCTGCCACCGGCACCGACGGCATCCACCCCGGCGACCGCCGCGCCCGTCCCCGAGCAACCCGGCGACCCGCCCGCGCCACTACCGCCGCCCTTCTGACCGAAGGTCGGCCCGGACCCGCGGACGGCCTAGCCTGCCGGGATGGACCTGGGTCTGCAGGATTCCGCGTTTCTCGTCACCGGTGCCTCTCGCGGGTTGGGCTTCGCCAGCGCTGCGGCACTGCGCGACGAGGGCGCGTCCGTGGTTCTGGCGTCCCGTGACCAGGCGGCCGTCACGGCCGCCGCCACCCGGCTCGGGGCGATCGGCATCGCCGCCGATCTGGGCGATGCCGGCACGGCCGAACAGCTGGTGGCTGCGACGCTTTCGGCGTACGGGCGGATCGACGGAGCCTTGATCAGCGTCGGTGGGCCGCCGCCAGGCAGTGCGCTCGGACTCACCGACGAGCAGTGGTCGAGTGCGTTCGAGACGGTCTTCCTGGGTGCCGTGCGGCTCTGCCGGGCCGTCGTACAAGCCCTTCCCGAGGCGGGCGGGGCCATCGTGCTGGTGCTCTCGAGCAGCGTGAAGCAGCCCGTGGACGGGCTGGCCGCCAGCAACGGGCTGCGCCCCGGCCTGGCCATGCTGGCCAAGACCATGGCCGACGAGCTCGGGCCGCGCGGCATCCGCGTCAACGGCCTGCTGCCCGGGCGGATCGACACCGACCGGGTCCGCCAGCTGGACGGCGACGACCCCGCGGTGCGAACGACGCACGAGCAGCGCATCCCGCTGCGCCGCTACGGTCGACCCGAGGAGTTCGGACGGGCTGCGGCCTTCCTGCTGTCCCCCGCAGCGTCCTTCATCACCGGCGCGATGCTGCCCGTCGACGGCGGCATGATGAGAGCGCTCTAGGCACAGTCCCGCTCGGCGGTCGCCAGCCGCACTTGCAGCAGGCCATCGACGAGCCGGACGTCATGCACCGGGACGGCAAGGGCCGGGTCGTCCAGGCACTCCCCCGTGGCCAGCGCGTAGACGTGTTTGGTCAGGGGACTCGCAACAGTGGTCAGGTCGCCACGGCTGCCAATCAGCCCCCGCGCCAGAACCATGGCCCCAGCCTTCGGGTCCTGGTTGCCGATGGCGTGCACCACGCCGTCGACCAGGAACAGCGCGACCTGCTCGCCCGCGACGAGGGCGCACACTCCCCGGTCGGCCGGCAACCGGTCGGCAGGGCAGACGACGTGCCAGGCCGTCATGCCGACACCACCTGCAGGTGCGGACCGGCCACGAGGACCGGACCGGCGGGTCTGATCTGGTCGCGCTCCTGGACGAAGACGATCGACGGGTCCGGGGTGTCAGGGGCGTTGACGAACGACGTGAAGCGCTCCAGCCGCGCCGGGTCGGCCAGGGTGTCGGCCCACTCGTCGGAGTAGGTGCTGACGTGCCGCAGCATCGCCGCATCGAGGTCGGCGCACAGCCCGAGGCTGTCGTCCACGACGACGCGGCGGATGTGGTCCAGCCCGGTGGCCTGGACCCACGGGGCCGTGCGTTGCAGCCGGTCGGCGGTGAAGACGTAGAGCATCAGAAACCGGTCGATGGTCCGGACCAGCGTCTCGGTGTCGACGTCGGTGAGGAACAGGTCGGCATGGCGCGGGGTGAAGCCGCCATTGCCGCCGACGTAGAGGTTCCAGCCGTTGTCGGTGGCGATGACCCCAACGTCCTTGCTGCGGGCCTCGGCGCACTCGCGAGCGCAGCCACTGCCGGCCATCTTCAGCTTGTGAGGAGCCCGCAGTCCCCGGTAGCGCAGCTCGAGAGCGACAGCGAGTCCGGTCGAGTCCTGTACGCCGTAGCGGCACCACGTCTGTCCGACACAGGACTTCACGGTGCGCAGGGACTTGCCGTAGGCGTGCCCGCTCTCCATGCCGGCTGCGACCAGTCGCTCCCAGATCAGTGGCAGCTGCTCGACCCGGGCGCCGAACAGGTCGATCCGCTGCCCACCGGTGATCTTCGTGTAGAGCCCGAAGTCCTTGGCGACCTGGGCGATGACGAGCAGCTTGTCCGGCGTCACCTCACCACCAGGCAACCGAGGTACGACGGAGTAGCTGCCGTCCTTCTGGAGGTTGGCCAGCATGTGGTCGTTGGTGTCCTGCAGTGTTCCCTGCTCACCGTCCAGGACGTATGAGCCGGTGAGCGAGGCGAACACGCTGGCCGCGACCGGCTTGCAGATGTCGCAGCCCCGACCGCGGCCGTAGTCGGCGAGCAGCTGCGACCAGGTCCGGATGCCGCGAACCCGCACGACCTCGAAGATCTCGGCCCGGGACAGCTCGAAGTGCTCGCACAGCGCGGTGCTGGCCGTGACGCCCTGCGCGGCCAGCTCCGTGTTGACGATGCTCTTGACGAGGTTGACGCAGGAGCCGCAGCCGGTGCCTGCCTTGGTGCAGGCCTTCACCCCAGCCACGTCCGTGCAGTCGTGCTCCAGGACAGCATCGACGATCTCGCCCTTGGTGACGGCGAAGCACGAGCAGACCTGCGCATCGGCCGGCAGCTCGAGCGGAGCCGCACCGGAGCCGACCGGCAAGACCAGGTCGGCAACCGCACCCACGATCTCCTGGCCCACCAGCGGCCGTAATGCTGCATAGCGACTCGCATCACCGACGAGGACGCCGCCGAGCAGCGTCCGCGCGTCATCGGAGACCACCAGCTTGGCGTAGGTCCCGCCGATCGGGTCCGACCACACCAGCTCGAGCGCACCGGGCTGGTCTGCCTGGGCGTCGCCGAAGCTCGCCACGTCGATGCCGAGCAGCTTGAGCTTGGTCGACAGGTCACCAGCGGTGAACGTCTTCGTGCCCCCGAGCAACCGGTCCACGACGACGTCGGCCTGGGCGTAGCCGGGTGCGACCAGCCCCCAGCAGCGGCCAGCAGCCGACGCGCACTCCCCCACCGCGTAGACGTCGGGGAGCGAGGTGCGGCAGCCCTCGTCGACCAGGATGCCGCCCCGCTCGGCGAGCATCAGACCGGCCTCGCGCCCTAAGGCGTCCTGCGGCCGGATGCCGGCAGAGAACACGATGAGATCGACGTCCAGCGGGTCGCCGTCCGCGAAGACCATGCGCAGCCCGTCCGTGGTCGGCTCGATGAGCTGGGTCGCGGCAGACAGCCGAGTGCGGACCCCGAGGCCTTCCACCAGTCGCCGCAGGACCTGGCCGCCGCCGTCGTCGACCTGGACCGGCATCAGCCGCGGCGCGAACTCGACGACCGTCGTCTCGAGCCCGAGGCTCAGCAGGGCGTTTGCCGCCTCGAGGCCGAGCAGGCCGCCGCCGACGACCGCGCCGCGGGCCCGCCCGCTCGCCGCCGCCTTGATCTGGGCCAGGTCGTCCAAGGTCCGGTAGACGAAGCGTCCCGGTCCCACAGCACCGGGCACCGGCGGGACAAAAGGCGTGCTGCCCGTGGCGAGTACGAGGGCGTCGTACGGCGTGACGGTGCCGCAGCGGGAGGTGACGGTGCGCGCGGACCCGTCGATCGCCACCACGGGGTCGGACAGCCGCAGGTCAAGGGCGGCGTGATCGAAGAAGCCCTCGGATACCAGTGAGAGCTGCTCGTTAGAGGTGCCGGTGAACCACGACGACAACCCGACCCGGTCGTAGGCGGCGACGCTCTCCTCGGCGTGCACGACGATGTCCCACTCGGCGAGCAGTCCGCGTTCGACAGCGAGCTCGACGAGCCGGTGCCCCACCATGCCGTGACCGATAACGACGAGCGTCTTCCTCATACGGTGCTCCTCAGTGGTTGTCGCGATGCGATC
>JBKKBU010000281.1:0-3161 GCA_046713755.1 Mycobacteriales bacterium | reverse complement strand
GCACCGTCACGGTCCGCTTCACCAACCGCACCGAGCAGCCCACCGAGCTGCCCACCGCGACCGACGCACCGGCTGCGGCGCTGGCCCCGCTGCTCGACGCGCTGTTCGTCCGGGCGGTCAAGGACCGCCAGCGGCTGGAGAAGTCGGTCGCGCCCGTCACCAGCGACACCCCCGGCTCGGTCCCCCTCGGCACCCGGCTGCCCGCCGCCGGCGCGGGACTGCCGAAGACCGTCGAGGTCACCGGTGCCGCCCGCGTCCAGGACGTCCAGTCGACGCCGCTCAACGTCGTCGCGGCGCTGCGCGCGGACGGCGCCACCGTCACGCCCGCCAGTCCAGGTGCCACTCCGGTCCCCGGCGGCGCCCGGCTCATCGGGACGCTGCCGGGCGGCCAGTCGGTCGAGCTGGCCGTCACCGTCGACGGACCGGCGACGCTCGAGCTGGCCGCGACCGCGGTCCCGGCACTCGACCAGCGCACCCTCACGCCTCCCGGCGGGAAGAGCTCTTGGCGGCCGTGGGCCGCGGCCGGACCGACCGCCGCCGCCCGGCGGCAGGCTCTCGATCTGCTGATCACGTCGGCGGCGGCGGGAGCCCGGGCGGCGTCGTACTCGCCGTACCTCGGCGCCGACCTGCCCGGCACCGGCAGCACCGTCTTCCGCTACTCCTTCGCGACCCCGAAGCAGCTGCCAGCCGCGGCGGCTCCGCTGACCGCCCAGCGCGGTGCCATCGCGCTCACGGCCGTCGCGCTGCTCCTGCTCCTCGCCAACGCGACGTTGCTCTGGCGGCGTTCTTAGAACAGCGCGTCAGGCTCGATCGGGTCGACCAGGTCGGGGCGGTTGTTGCGGACCGCTCCGACGTCCTTGGACACCGGCCAGGCGTCGAGCAGACCCGCGACACCCGGGACGAGCAGCTCACCCGGGTCCTCGATGTCCGGGTCCAGCCACTGCGGCCAGGCCGAGCGCGGCACCAGCAGCGGGGTCCGGTCGTGGATCTCACCGAGCTCGTCGGGGGCGCTGGTGGTGAGGACGGTGACGGTCCACAGCTCGCGGTTCCAGACCTCGTAGAGACCGGCCATCGGCAGCGGCTCGCGGTCCTGCGAGGTGAGGAACCACGGCTGCTTGTCCTTGCCGACGGCCTGCCACTCGTAGTAGCCGTCAGCCGGGACGAGGCAGCGCCGCCGCAGGTAGGCGGCCCGGAAGGCGGGCTTCTCCTTCACCGTCTCTTGACGCGCGTTGATGAAGCGCGCCCCCACCTTCGGGTCCTTCGCCCACGACGGCACCAGCCCCCAGCGGCAGACCTTCAGCAGCCGGCCGGCGGAGCGCTGCAGGACGGCGTAGACGGGGTCGGTGGGGGCGACGTTGTATGACGGAGCAAGGGACTCCTCCGGTGGCTCCTCGACCTCGAAGTAGCCGGCCAGGTAGTCAGCGCCCCGGCTGCTGGCGTAGCGCCCGCACATGGCTATTGCCCCACTGTCACTGCGGGACCGTCGGGAGGTTGGTCGACAAGATGTCGTCCTTCACGGGCACAAAGCGCATCCCCTCGAAGCGCGCGAAGTACATGTCGTCCGGCGCTACCCCTTCGCGGTCGGTCGGACCATAGCCGCGCTCGTCGCCGTTGGCGCCGGTGATGACCGTTGACTCGAGCCCCTCGATCGCCGGCTTGCCGGTGGCCAGTGCCGCGTCGAGCAGCCGGACCGCGTCGTAGGAGTAGGTCGACCAGTCGGGTGGCTGCAGCACCGGCCGACCCCCAGCGGTGACGCCAATATCCTCTACTCCATAGGCTTTTTCGTACGCCGCCCGATACGCCGCAAAGGGCTCCGGTCCGACCTCGCTGGTGATCCGGAAAGACACGAAGGTCAGCCCCTCGACCCACTCGGGATGGTCCGCGAGGCGCTGCCGCACCAGCGGGTCCGCCGCGGTGGGCCCGCTGAAAACGGGCACGTCCCAGCCGGCGCTACGGGCGGCCCGAACGACAGCAGCCACCCCTGCAGCACGGGCCCACACGACCAGCGCCTTCGCGCCGGCCCGCCGGGCAGCCAGCACCTGCGGAGCGGCGTCACCGGTGGACAGGGTCGCGTCGGTGGCCAGTCGGATCTCGTTGCGGGCCAGCCCGACGCGGGTCGCCGCCGCCCCCTCGCGACCGTAGGAGGAGTCGTCGGACAACAGCGCCGCGACCTTCGCCCGCTCCGACAGGTAGTCGCCGAGTCGGGTCGCGAGGAAGCGGTTGGCCGGCGCCAGCCGGAACAGCGTCGGCCGCTGCTCGGGATCGATGATCGAGGCGCCGCCCTCGAACACCACGAACACCGGTAGCGACGCCGGGTCGGTGACGTCGCTGACCGCGACCGCCCCCACCCCGTCGGTGATGAGCGCGACCGCCTTGTCCGCCACGGCCTGCCGGGCGTTGGCCACGGCCTGCTGGGGGGAGCCGGCGTTGTCGAGGACCTCGACCCGGTAGCGCCGACCGCCGTCGGCGCTGACCTCCTCGGCAGCGAGCTCGGCTCCTCGGCGTACGAAGTCCCCGATCCACGGCTGGGACGTGAGCGGCGCGGAGACGACGATGAGGGCCTCGTCGCTGGCCGGGGGGTCGCTCGTGCACGCGGGCACCAGCAGGACGACGGCAAGGGCGAGCGCTCTCACGCCACGACCTCGCCGAGGTAGGCCCGGCGCACGGCCGGGTCGGCCCGCACCTCGGCGGGTGTCCCTACGGCGATGACCCGCCCCGCGTCGATGACGGTGACGCGGTCGGCGACCGCCGCGACGAGCCTCATGTCGTGCTCGACGAGCAGGACCGCCCGACCGTCCCCGACCAGCGCGTGGATCACGTCGACCAGTCGGGCCCGCTCCCAGGCGGTCGTGCCCGCGGCCGGCTCGTCGAGCAGCAGCACGGGGGCACCGGTGGCCACCGCCCGGGCGATCTGCAGCCGGCGCTGCTCCCCCACGGTGAGACCCGCTGGGTCGCTGTCGGCGACGTGGGCCAGGCCGCAGATCAGGAGGGCCCGTTCGACAACCCGCCGCTGGACCCGGGCGGTCAGTCGCGCGGTCGGGGTGGCGAGCAGGTGGCGCAGCACCGCCTGCCGCGGCCGCGAGCCGCCCCGGACGCCGATGGCGACCTGCTGACGAGCGGTCAGACCGGTCGGCAGGACGGTCCGCTGCGGGGTGCAGGCG
>JBKKBU010000280.1:0-2846 GCA_046713755.1 Mycobacteriales bacterium | reverse complement strand
CTCGAGCGGGCCGGCCTGACGTGGGTCAACAGCCCCGGCAACCCACACGGTCGGGTTGCGACCGTGGCGGAGCTGCGCGCCGTGGTGGCGTGGGCTCGCTCCACCCGGACCGTGCTCGCCAGCGACGAGTGCTACCTCGAGCTGGGCTGGGAGGCCGAGCCGGTCAGCCTGCTCGACCCGCGGGTCTGCGATGGCGACCACACGGGGCTCCTGGTCTGCTACTCGCTGTCCAAGCAGTCCAACCTGGCCGGCTACCGCGCGGGCTTCCTGGCCGGCGACCCCGCCGTCGTACGCCGGCTCGTCGAGGTCCGCAAGCACGCCGGGATGATCGTGCCGCGCCCCGTGCAGGCGGTCATGGCGGCGGTCGTCGCCGACGACGAGCACGTGCGGGTGCAGAAGGAGCGCTACCGGGCCCGGCGCATCGCTTTGCGGTCCGCGGTCGAAGCGGCCGGCCTGCGGGTGGACCACTCGGAGGGAGGGCTCTACCTGTGGTGCACCCGCGGTGAGGGCGACTGGGACACCGTGGCGGCCCTCGCGCGCATTGGCATGCTGGCTGCTCCCGGGTCTTTTTACGGCGCCGCGGGGGCAGGGCACGTGCGGCTGGCGCTCACAGCCACTGATGCGAGCATCGAGGTGGCCGCCGCCCGGCTCGCCCGGCTGGCGTGAGCAGCCCAGCCCCGTCGTACCGCTGGGTGGTCCTGGCGGTCGGGGTGGCCGCCCAGGCCAGCAGCGCAGCGGTCCTGCAGGGCCTGCCGGGGCTGGCGCCACAGCTCCGCGACGACTACGGGCTTGGGCTCGGCGGACTCGGCGTCGTCCTCGCCAGCGTCACCCTCGGTCTGGTCTCGACGTTGCTGCTGTGGGGCGCGCTCGCCGACCGGCTGGGGGAGCGGTGGGTGATGACCGTGGGTCTGCTGTGCGCTTCCGCGTCGTGCCAGGCCGCGACCCACGTCGAGGCACTGGTGCCGTTGTGCGCCGTGCTGTTCCTCGCCGGCGCCTTCGGGGCGTCGGTCAACGCGGCGAGCGGCCGGGCGGTGCTGGGTTGGTTCGGCCCCGACGAGCGCGCTTTCGCGATGGGGCTGCGGCAGACCGCGCTGCCGCTCGGCGCCGGCATCGCCGCGGCGGTGCTGCCGCCGGTCGCCGTGGCGCGCGGGCTCGACGCGGCCTTCCAACTGCTTGCGCTGGGTCTTCTTGGGGCCGCGATCGTCGTCGCGATCTGGATCCGGGAGGCGCCGTCCCAGCGACCGGGCAAGGTCACCGGGCCCAGCCCGCTCCGGGACCCCCGCCTACGCCGGCTGGCGGGACTGTCCGCCCTGCTGGTCGTCCCGCAGTTCACCGTGGTCGCCTTCCTGGTCGTCTACCTCGTCGACGAGCACGAGGTGCGGGTCGCCACCGCGGCTCTGCTGCTCGCGGTGGTCCAGATCGGCGGCGGCACGGGCCGCATCGTGGCGGGCCGCTGGGCGGACTCGATGCAGCTCCGGCTCGTCCCGATGCGTCGGCTGGCCCGGCTGATCTGCCTGCTGTTCGTGGCGATGGCGGTCCTGACCGACACCGCCGCGGCCGTCCCGCTGGTCCTGCTCACCGGAGTTGCGGCGATCAGCTGGAACGGGCTGGCCTTCACCGCGGCTGGCGAGTTCGCCGGTCCCGGGCGGGCCGGTGCTGCCCTCGGCCTGCAGAACACCGCCGTGGCGATCGGCGCCGCCCTGACCGCACCGGTCGTCGGGCTCCTCGTCGACGCGACGTCGTGGTCGGTCGGCTTCCTGCTCGCGGCGGTGTGCGCGGCGGCCGCCTCGATGCTGCTGGGGCCGCTCGTGCTCGCTGAGCGACCACACCCCGCGCCGCCCGAGGAGAGCGTCGCCGCCTAGGGTGGCCGACATGACGACGAGCCCGATCCCTGCAGTCATCGACGAGCTCTGGGAGCGCCGCGCCGACCTCACGCCAGCCGACCTCGATGCCCGTCGCGAGGTCGTCGCTGCGGTGGACCTGCTCGACACCGGGGTGGCCCGGGTGGCACAGCTCGTCGGCGACGACGTCGTCGTTGACGAGCGGGCGAAGCGGGCGCTCCTGCTGTCGTTCAAGGTGCTCCCGATGGTCGAGTCGACCGGGGCCGGTCCCTACGTGCATGACCGGGTGCCGCTGAAGACGACGTTTGACGGAGTCCGCGTCGTGGCCGGTGCCCTGGCCCGCTGGGGGTCGTTCTTCGAGCCCGGCGTGGTGCTCATGCCGAGCTACACCAACATCGGCGGCTACGTCGGCGCCGGCTCGATGGTCGACACCTGGGCGACCGTCGGCTCGTGCGCGCAGATCGGCAAGAACGTCCACCTGTCGGGCGGCGTCGGCATCGGCGGCGTGCTCGAGCCGATGCAGGCCAACCCGACCATCATCGAGGACAACTGCTTCATCGGCGCCCGCTCGGAGATCGTCGAGGGCGTGATCGTCGAGGAGAACTCGGTCGTCTCGATGGGCGTCTACATCAGCCAGAGCACGAAGATCTACGACCGTGCCACCGGCACGGTGAGCTACGGGCGGATCCCGGCCGGCTCGGTGGTCGTGAGCGGCAACCTGCCCGCCGCCGACGGCAGCCACAGCCTCTACTGCGCCGTGATCGTCAAGCGCGTCGACGCGCAGACGCGGGCCAAGACCAGCATCAACGAGCTGCTGCGCAGCTGAACCCGCCCCGAGGCGCCAGACACTGAAGGAAGCGGGATGAGCAGCGGAAACATGGAGCGGGTCCTGCGCCTGATGTCCGAGAAGGGCGCGTCCGACGTCTACCTCTCGGCCAGCTCGCCGATCCTGATCAAGATCAACGGCCAGCTGCTGCAGCTGTCGGACCAGCCGCTCACCCACAC
>JBKKBU010000279.1:0-12520 GCA_046713755.1 Mycobacteriales bacterium | reverse complement strand
CGCGGGTGGCCCGCACGGGGCCCCCGGCCGCCCGCTGGGGGGCCAGCGCGCGGCCGCCGCGCGGCACCGCTGTGCCGTTCGCTCGGGGGCGCTGGAAGACGTCCAGCACGTGCTGAGCGCTGCGGGTCCGGCAGTCGAGGACCTCCTGGTCGTCCAGGTGCTCGGTGGCGTAGTCGCGGATGCTGACGAGCAGCCCGTAGCGGGTGTCACCGTCCACCTCACTGGTCCGGACGAGGCTGCGGTCGACGAGGACCTCGAGCAGGTCGAGGACGTCGAGCTCATCGCCGGCAACAGCCTGGACCAACTCGTAGTCCGCAGCTGCTGGGAGGACCGACATCCGGGCCAGCAGCCGCTGCTCGTCGGGCCCGAGTCCGTCGTAGGACCATGCGATGGTCGCACGCAGGGTCTGGTGGCGTGCGGGCATGTCGCGGGAGCCGCCGGTGAGCAGGCCGAGCGCGGAGTCGAGGCGGACCAGCAGCTTGTCGACGCTGAGGACCTTGGTCCGGGCGGCGGCCAGCTCGAGAGCCAGCGGGTGCCCGTCGAGGTGGGCGCAGATCGCGGCGACAGCAGGGGCCGTCTCGTTGGTGATGGTGAAGTCAGCGCGTACAGCGCACGCGCGGTCGACGAAGAAGCGCACCGCTTCGAAGGCCGACAGCTGCTCCGCGGTCGGCGGGGGTCCGCCGGGGTCGGGCAGCGACATGGGCGCCAGGTCGACCTGCCGCTCCGACCGCACGCGCAGCGGCTCGCGGCTGGTGGCCAGCACCCTGGACCTGGGGGCGCGGCTGATCAGGTCAGCGACGAACGGCGCACATCCCATGACCTGCTCCAGGTTGTCCAGCACCAGCAGCGCCGGTGATGCCGTGAGCGCGGCGACCAGGGCGTCCGCCGGGTCATCCGCGCCGTAGCGGACGCCGGCCGCTTCGGCTACCCGTGCGGGCACCAGGTCCGGGTCGGTCACCGCGGACAGGTCGACGAACCACACTGCTCCGACATCAGGGTCACCGACCAGCTCGGCTGCGGCCTGCAGCGCGAGCCTGGTCTTGCCCATCCCGCCGAAGCCGGTCAACGTGACGAGCCGGTGCGCCCGCATGGCGTCGACCAGACCCGCCATCTCGGCCTCCCGACCGATGAACGGCGCGGCCTGCTCAGGCAGGTTGTGCGTCGCTACGTCGAGGCTCGCGAGCGGCGGGAAGTCGGCAGGCAGGTCGGCGCGGTCGAGCTGCCAGACGTGCTCGGGGCGGGTGAGGTCCTTCATCCGGTGCTCGCCGAGGTCGGTGACCGACGTCCCGGTGGGCAGCTTGTCGCGGACCAGCTCGTAGACCGGGGCGCTGAGCAGTGTCTGGCCGCCGGTGCCGAGGCCGCGCAGGCGGGCGCAGCGGTTGACGGGGTCGCCGTAGAGGTTGCCGCCGCGTTCGGTGACCTCTCCGACGTGCACACCGATCCGGACCTTCAGCGGGGTGCTGGTGGGCCAAGCCTCAGCAGCGAGGTCACGTTGCACCTGCACGACCGCGGCGACGGCTTCGGACGGGGAGCGGAAGGCTGCGAAGACCGCGTCGCCCTCACCCTGGTCGACCGGCCGCCATCCGCCGCGCGCGGCGACAGCCCCGTGGACGATCTCGTGGTGACGGGCCATCGCGGCGTCCATCGCGACCGGCTCGTCCTGCCACAGCCGCGTCGAGCCCTGCACGTCGGTCAGGACAAGGACCAGCGTCTCCACACCACACCCCCGGTGCACAGCGTGTCAGATCGACCTTCCGCGCATGACGCCGCGCTGACGCGTGTTGTCCACAGGCCGGCCGACCCCTTTCGCAGGAGTCGGCTGCAGGTCTACGGTCGGGCGCAACCGGGACAGCCCGGGCGCGGACGGGGGTCCTTGCGTTGGGCGCGGTCGAGACCGTCTAGGCCGAGGTGCGCGAGCTGGTGCGCCGCCGCGGCCTGGACCCGACGACGGACCGCTCCGCCGTGCGGCGGCTGGTCGATGACGTGGTCGCCGACTACGACGAGCGGGCCCTCACCTCCGCCCTGCCCCAGCTGACAGACCGCGACGTAGCGACCCGCCACGTCTTCGACGCCGTCGCCGGCTTCGGGCCACTGCAGCGCCACCTCGACGACCCGACTGTCGAGGCGGTGTGGATCAATGGGCCGGGAAGAGTCTTCGTCGCCCGGCACGGCCGGTCGGAGCTGACGACGACGATCCTCACCGAGGTGCAGGTGCGGGACCTCGTCGAGCGGATGCTGAAAACGACTGGGCGTCGAGTAGATTTGAGCACTCCGTTCGTGGACGCGATTCTCCACAAGCATCCGGGTCCAAGGCGTCGCGCTGCTTGGCCTTGCCTGCGAGGCGAGAAACGCCGAATCTCAACGGGACCAGCCCGGACCTCGGTGGCTGTCATGAATGTGCTACGCTGTCGCACATGGAAATCGGGGTGCGCGACCTGCGCAACCGGACGGGTCAGGTCATTGATGCCGTCCGGGCTGGTGAGCGCGTCACTCTGACCGTTCACGGCGAGCCCGTCGCCGACATCGTCGCCCACGGTCGCCGCTCCCGATGGCTCACCGGCGCACAGCTTCGGGAACAACTTCAAACCCGGGCCGCGGATCCTGGACTCACGAGCGAACTCGATGAGCTTGCGGGCCAGACGCTCGACGAGCTGTGAGTGCCCCAGCAGGGCTCCTCGACACGTCCGTCTTCATCGCGCGCGAGACGGGACGGGCGCTCGGTGAACTTCCTGAGCGCGTTGCCGTCTCGGTAGTCACGATCGGTGAGCTCCAGCTTGGCGTCCTGCATGCCACAGACGGAGACACCCGGGCCCGCCGCGCAGAGACCCTCGCGCTCGCACGTAACGCTGATCCGATCCCCATCAGCGAAGCGGTGATGGTCACCTGGGCCCGCTTGGTCACAGACTGCCGGGCGGCAGGTGTCCACAAGACGATCAAGCTGACCGACGCCTTGATCGCGGCCACCGCGGTCGAGCACGGGCTGCCCGTCGTCACGCAAGACAACGACTACGACCAGATGGCCGTCGCCCACAGAGCCCTACAGGTCCTCAACGTCTGAGTGCCCGTCGGCACGCCCCTGAAGCGGCGATGAGGCCCGTCTTGTGGTGGCGCCGTACCTGTCGCCGCGCACCCGTGAGCTTCTCACCGCGGCGGGTGCCGGGTGGTTCGACGCGTCAGGCAACCTTCGGCTCCAGCTCGATCGCCCGGCCGTCTTCCGGGGGATCGATCAGGTGCTCACCGCGCTCAAGAAGTACGACGGCCATTACGCCATCACCGCCGAGGCAGCGACGCGTCCCTATCTACCGCGGGGGCAAGCGGCCGTCGCCCCGCTGGCATTGCTGACGAACTACGTGGCCGACGCCACTGCTGTCGCCGGGAGCCTGCAACTGCGTCCCGTCGATCGCGGCGCGAACGTGGTCATGGTCGAGCCGTTCGACGCAGTGGTGTACCGAGGCTCGACGATGAAGGACCGACTCGCCTACGCGGCGCCAAGCCAGGTGCTGGCAGACCTGCTCACTGGTCCCGGGCGCGCACCGGAGGAAGGCGCGTCGCTCATCGAAGCCCTCGCCCGCAAGGACGACGGGTGGACACGATGACAGCCGCGCCGCCACCTGAGTACATCCGTGCTGCTGGACGCGCTCGAAGCCCTCGCTCCGCACGTGGATGCAATTGTCCTCGTAGCGCCATCGAGTGGTGGGCCCGCGGCGTGACCCGAGCCCTCCACAACGTCCGCCCGCGCGCCGCGCGGGCGCTCCCCGGGCCACTGGACGTTGTGGGGTCGGGTTGTCCACACGTTGACGCACCCCCTAGCGAGAAGGCCCTTGTTGCCATTACGGTCCGAACCCGGACGGAACGGGCGGGGGGTCGCTGCTGTGACTGCGGTGGAGACCGTCGAGGCCGAGGTGCGTGAGCTGGTGCGCCGGCGGGGCCTGGACCCGATGGGGGACAAGGCCGCGGTGCGCCGCCTGGTCGACGACGTGGTGGCCGACTACGACGAGCGCGCGCTGACCTCGACCCTGGCCCCGTTGGCGGATCGCGGTTCCGCCGCTCGGCAGGTCTTCGACGCCGTGGCCGGCTTCGGTCCGCTGCAGCGGCACCTCGACGATCCGACGGTCGAGGAGGTGTGGATCAACGGGCCAGGCCGAGTCTTCGTCGCCCGGCACGGCAGGTCGGAGCTGACGACGACGATCCTCACCGAGCAGCAGGTGCGCGACCTCGTCGAGCGGATGCTGAAGACCACCGGCCGCCGGGTGGATTTGTCAACGCCCTTCGTCGACGCCATGCTGCCGGACGGCTCGAGGCTGCACGTTGTCATTCCGGACATCACGCGCGCGCACTGGTCGGTCAACATCAGGAAGTTCGTCTTGTCAGCAGGCTCGATGGACGAGCTCGTGGGCCTCGGGACGCTGACCACGCAGGCCGCCCGCTTCCTCGAGGCGGCCGTCGCGGCCGGGCTCAACATCATCGTCGCGGGTGGCACCCAAGCCGGCAAGACGACGCTGCTCAACTGCCTGGCGAGCGCGATTCCGGCCAGGGAGCGGGTCATCACAGCCGAGGAGGTCTTCGAGCTGCAGATCGGCCTTCCCGATGTGGTCGCCATGCAGACCCGGCAGGCCAACCTTGAGGGGACCGGCGAGATCCCGCTTCGCAGGCTGGTCAAGGAGGCGCTGCGCATGCGCCCGGATCGCATCATCGTGGGCGAAGTTCGGCAAGAAGAGTGCCTAGATTTGCTCATCGCGTTGAACAGCGGACTGCCAGGAATGTGTTCGATCCATGCCAACTCGGCACGTGAGGCGATCGTCAAGCTGTGCACCTTGCCCCTGCTTGCCGGCGACAACGTCGGTCATAAGTTCGTCCTGCCGACCGTCGCGTCTTGCGTCGACATCGTCGTGCACCTCGCCAAGGACGGCAACGGACATCGCAGGGTCCGGGAGGTGGTAGCGGTCCCCGGACGGGTCGAGGGCGACGTCGTCGAGGTGGCAGATTTGTTCGTCACGCGTGACCACCGACTGGTGCGCGCCGACGGATACCCGCCCCACCGGGAGCGCTTCGCCTGGATCGACGCGGACCTGCTTGAGCTGCTCCGGCAGGACAGCTGATGGGTGCGCTGCTCGGCCTGCTTGTCGGGCTCGGTGCGCTGCTCATCTGGCGGTCGGGATCGAGGGCGCCGGTCAAGCGACCGAGAAGGGGTGGCGGCTTCGACGAGCGCACCCGCGAGCTGCTCGCCCAGGCCGGCATCGAAGGGGTGACGCCGCTGCAGCTCGTTGCCGCGAGTGGCGCGCTCGGGACGGTCGTCGGCATCCTGGTCCTCGGTTTCTCACAGGTGCCCGCCATCGCGCTCGCCTTCGCCGGCTTCGCCGGTCTCTTGCCCCCGTCCTTGGTGCGGCGGCGACGCAACCAGCGGTCGGTCGAGCTCCGGGAGCTGTGGCCGGAGGCCGTCGACAACCTCGCCAGCGGGGTGCGGGCCGGGCTGTCGCTGCCCGAAGCGTTGTCCCAGCTGGGCGTCCGTGGCCCGGAGGCGTTGCGGCCGCCGTTTCGCCGGTTCGGCGAGGACTACCGGGCATCCGGTCGCTTCAACGACTGCCTGGATAGGCTCAAGGCCAACCTCGCTGACCCCGTCGGCGACCGCGTCGTCGAGGCGCTCCGCATGGCGCGCGAGGTCGGCGGCACGGACCTTGGGCGACTGCTGCGAACGTTGTCGACCTTCCTGCGCGAGGACGCCCGCACCCGGGCCGAGCTGGAGACGCGACAGGGCTGGACCATCAACGCGGCTCGGCTGGCCCTGTGCGCGCCGTGGTTCGTGCTGCTGCTGCTGTCGACCCGGCCGAGCGCGGTGGAGGCCTACGACCGACCGGCGGGGGTCGTCGTCCTCGCGGTCGGCGGCGGCGTCTCCTTCGTCGCCTACCGCGTCATGCTGCGGATCGCCCGGCTGCCGATCGAGCAGCGGGTGCTGCGGTGATCACAGGGGTGAGCCTCGGCCTGCTGGCCGGCTTCGGGCTGTGGCTCCTCGTGACCGGGAGCCCGCTGCTGCGGCGCACCACCCTCGATGCGCGCCTGGCGCCCTACCTGCGCGACACCCCCCGCCCCTCCCGGCTGCTCGTGCGCAACGACGTGCTGACGCCCTTTCCCACCCTCGAAAGGGTCCTGCGGCCGGTGCTTCGCGACCTGGTCCGTGGCCTCGATCGTTGGGTCGGTGGGATGGGCAGTGTCCGGCGGCGTCTGGACCAGGCCGGCGCAACCACGACCGTCGAGCAGTTCCGTGCCGAGCAGGTGGTGTGGGGTGGCTTCGGCCTCGCCGCAGCGCTCGGCCTCACCGTCCTGCTGGTGCTCAGTGGGGACCCGCCGAGCCCGCTTGCGGTCCTCGTCATCGCGGCGGCGGCCACCCTCACGGGGGTGCTGGCGCGCGACCACTGGCTCACCCGCTCGGTCGTTCAGCGGGAAGAGCGGATGCTGGCGGAGTTCCCGACGATCGCGGAGCTGCTGGCTCTCGCGGTCACGGCTGGTGAGGGTCCCGTCGGAGCGCTTGAGCGGGTGACCCGGATCGCCAGCGGTGAGCTGACCAAGGAGCTCGCACGGGCCCTGGCGGAGGCCCGCGCGGGTGCTTCGCTGGTGCAGGCGCTCGAGGGGATCGCTGCGCGCACCACCCTCGGCCCACTGGCCCGCTTCGTCGACGGCGTGGCAGTGGCCGTCGAGCGCGGCACCCCCCTCGCTGATGTGCTTCGTGCCCAGGCGGTCGACGTGCGCGAGGCCGGCAAGCGGCAGCTGCTCGAGAGCGCCGGTCGCCGTGAGATCGCGATGATGGTCCCGGTCGTCTTCCTGGTCTTGCCCGTCACTGTCGTGTTCGCGCTCTACCCCGGCTTCTACGGCCTCCGTCTGGTGGCCGGATGATCACAGGAGGACCCATGCTCGGTCTCGTCGTGCGCGCCCAGAACCGCTGGCTCGAGCTGCACGAGCAGCGCGAGCGCGGCGACGTCCCCGGATGGGTGCTGATCACGATCATGACGGCGGGGTTGGTGACCGTCGTGTGGGCGGTGGCCGACGACCAGCTCAAGGACATCCTCGACAACGCCCTCAACTCCGTGAAGGAGCCGGGCGGCCGGTGAGGCGCGACGAGGGGTCGGCCGTCGTCGACTTCGTCTTCGTCGTCGTACTGGTCCTGACCCTGTTCCTCGGTGTCTTGCAGTTCGGCCTCGCGCTGCACACGCGCAATGTGCTGGTGGCTGCGGCGCAGGAGGGTGCCCGCTTCGCGGCCAACGCTGACCGCAGCGAAGAAGACGGCGTACGACGAACGCGGGAGGTCATCGCCGAGGCGCTGTCACCACGGGTGGCGAAGGAGCTGGAGATCGACGCCGTACCGGTAGTCCGCAACGGCATCCGGCTCGTCGAGGTGACGGTGCAGGGCCAGCTCCCGGTGCAGTTCCTGCCCGTCTCCCCGTTCCAGGTAACGGTGCAGGGGCACGCCCTGGAGGAGCGGCGGTGACCCGACCCCGCGGCGACGACGGCACCGCCCTCGTGGAGTTCACCTACCTGGCAGTGCTGGTGATGGTGCCGGTGGTCTATTTGCTGCTCACGGTCTTCCAGGTGCAGTCGGCGGCCTTCGGGGTGACCGAGGCTGCCCGGCAGGCTGGTCGCGCCTACGTCCGTGCGGACACGACCACTCAGGGGCAGCAGCGGGCGCGGGCGGCCGCCGACCTCGTGATGGCCGACCAGGGGATCACCGGGGCGGCGCCACCCAGCATCAGCTGCCGGCCGCTCCCGCGCTCGCAGTGCCTCAATCCCGGGACCCGGGTCGTCGTGACGGTGTCCTACCGGGTCCGGCTGCGTTTCCTGGGGGCGCTGTTCGTCGGCACGCAGGAGCCGACCATCCCGGTGAGTGCCACCCACGTGCAGTACGTCGATCAGGCCCAGGCCGCGCCGTGACACCCACCGAAAGCGATCGGGGATCGATCACGGTGCTGGTGCTGGGTCTGTTCGGCGTACTGATGACGATGGTCGCCGTGGTCGTGGATACCAGCGCCGTCATCCTCGCCAAGCGGGCGGTGGCGAGCGCAGCCGACGGCGCGGCCGCTGCGGCGGCGCAGGAGTTCGACGAAGCCCGCGTCCTGCGCGAGGGGGTCGGTGCGGCGGTGCCGCTGGACGGCGCTGGGGTGACCCGGGCGGTCGAGCGCTACCAACGAGAGGCCGACGACGACCAGCCTGGCCTTGACCTCCGCGCCCGCACCAGCGGCCCGCGCGCCACAGTCACCGCGACCCGGGTGATCCGGTTGCCCTTCCTCGGGCCCCTGACCGGCCGGACCGTCCGGGTGACGGCCCGCACCACCGTGAGCTCGCCGGTCAGCTAAGGCTTCGCGAAGCGCTCGGCGTGGTCGCGGACCACGGCGGCGTTGACCGGGCCGAACTTCGAGCCGAGCCCGGCCTTCAGCACCGTGAACATCACCTCGCACGGGTGGGCCGGGTCGTCCGCGGAAGCACCTCCGACGCAGTACGCCCCGTAGTGGTGGTGCGCGCCCATCAGGTGCCCGATCTCGTGCGCCGCCAGCTTGCCGCCGCCGTCCTGCAGCGGCGGCTCCGGCTCGTCGACGCCACCGATCGAGGCCCCGACCACTCCGTCGAAGCTGGTCATCCCGACGGCGAAGGCATGCTCGGGATAGGCCACCCCGCCGATGCAGTCCGCCTGCCCGGCGACGCCGAAGTAGTGGTGCGTGGACAGGTAGACGATGTCCACACCGGTCGGTCGCCGGCCGCCGGGGAACTGCGCCTTCAGCCAGGTCAGCGCCACGACCGTGTTCCCCTTCGGGTCTGGCACGGCCTTCACCAGCCGGTACCGCGGCAGCAGCGTGATGCCTAGCGGGGCGTAGGAGCGGGCCGCCGCGGCCAGGTTGGTCCGGGTCACGGCGAGGTCTGCCTTCTCGACCACGACCAGCACCTCGAGGCGCACCCCCGGAGCGGTCCGGGGCGCGGGCAGCTGCGCTGCGGTCTCCGTCGCCGGTTCGAGCATGTCGCAGTCGCCGTGGTTGTCGCGGGAGAGGTCCCGGGCAGCCGGCCCGGCCGTGGGGGCAGACCCGCTACCAGCCGTCGCGCCGGGTGTAAGCAGGCCGACTGACGCGGCGGCGGCGAGGAAAGCGGCAAGCAGAGCCTGACGTCGCACGAGGTGCCTCTCGGATCGGAATGTCACCTCACCGGAGCCCGCAGCCCTACGCCGGGTTCGGCGAGATCTGCCCGACTAGGCTCGCGGACCGTGCCTGCCGCCGACGTACCCGCGCTCGACGCGACCCTGACGAGCATCGAGAAGGTCCTCGACGTACCGCGCATGAGGATCGAGCTGGGCGACCTCGAGGAGCAGGCGCAGGAGCCCGGCCTGTGGGACGACCAGGAGAAGGCGCAACGGGTCACGGGTCGGATGAGCGAGATCCAGAGCGACCTCGAGCGGCTCTCGTCGTACCGCCGTCGCATCGAGGACCTCGGCGCCCTGTACGAGATGGCCGCCGAGGAGTCCGACGCCGACACCCTCACCGAGGCGGACAACGATCTCAAGGCCCTGCAGCGCGAGATCGGCACCTTCGAGGTCCGCACGCTGCTGTCAGGGGAGTACGACGAACGGCATGCCCTGGTGCAGCTCAGCCCCGGGCAGGGCGGCACCGAGGCCCAGGACTGGGTGATGATGCTGTGGCGGATGTACTACCGCTGGGCCGAGCGGCACGGCTACCCGCTGGACGTCTTCGAGTGGCAGGAGGCCGAGGAGGCCGGCCTGAAGTCGGTGGTCTTCCAGGTCAAGGCGCCCTACGCCTACGGCACCCTCGCCGGTGAGCACGGCGTGCACCGACTGGTGCGGATCAGCCCGTTCGACAACCAGGGTCGCCGGCAGACCACCTTCGCCGCGGTCGACGTCACGCCGGTCGTGGACACCGCCGACGCGGTCGAGGTCGACGAGAAGGAGATCCGGGTCGACGTCTTCCGCTCGAGCGGCCCCGGTGGGCAGGGTGTCAACACCACCGACTCCGCCGTGCGGATCACCCACCTGCCGACCGGCATCGTCGTCTCCTGCCAGAACGAGCGCTCCCAGATCCAGAACCGGGCCGCCGCGATGGTCGTCCTGGCGACCAAGCTGCTCGAGGTGAAGCGCCAACAGGAGCGCGACGAGATGGACAGCATCCGCGGGGACAAGACGGCCAACGCGATGGGCTCGCAGATCCGCAACTACGTCCTGCACCCCTACCAGATGGTCAAGGACCTGCGGACCGGCGTGGAGACCTCGCAGACGCAGGCCGTCCTCGACGGTGAGATCGACGAGTTCGTCGAGGCGATGATCCGCTGGCGCCGGACGTCCCAGGACCCGACCGGGGACTAGTAGCAGGGCCGAGCACGCCAGGACTGCTCAGCTGAGCTGGAGCACGACCAGGGTCACGAGCAGCAGGAGCGCCACCAGCAGCACGGGTCCGGCCGGCAGGACCTGGGCGCTGCGGAGCTGCTCGAGGGCGGCGCGGCAGGTCGAGCAGCGCGCATCACCGACGCGCCCACCACACATCGCGCAGAGGGCATCGATCAGGCGGAGGTCGAGAGACACACCTCCATCATCGGTCATCCCGGCAGAATCTGCAGGGCCACCTAGAGTGGCTCATCGTGATCCGGCTCGAGAAGGTCTCCAAGACCTACCCCACCAGCACCCGTCCTGCCCTCGACAACGTCGATGTGGACATCGAGAAGGGCGAGTTCGTCTTCCTGGTGGGTTCCAGCGGCTCCGGGAAGTCGACCTTCCTCCGGTTGGTCCTCAAGGAGGAGACGCCGACCACCGGTCGCGTTCACGTCGCCGGCAAGGACCTGTCCCGGCTCAGCCACTGGAAGGTCCCGGCGCTGCGCCGGAGCATCGGTTGTGTGTTCCAGGACTTCCGGTTGCTGCCCAACAAGACGGTCTTCCAGAACGTCGCCTTCGCTCTCGAGGTGATCGGCAAGCCGCAGCAGACCATCGCCAAGGTCGTCCCGGAGGTCCTGGACCTCGTCGGGCTCGACGGCAAGGCCGGCCGGATGCCGGACGAGCTGTCCGGCGGTGAGCAGCAGCGGGTCGCGGTGGCCCGGGCGTTCGTCAACCGACCGATGATCCTGATCGCCGACGAGCCGACCGGCAACCTGGACCCGGCGACGAGCGTGGGCATCATGAAGCTGCTCGACCGCATCAACCGCACCGGCACCACGGTCGTCATGGCCACCCACGACGCCCAGATCGTCGACTCCATGCGCCGCCGCGTCGTGGAGCTGTCCAGCGGCCACGTCGTCCGCGACCAGAACAGGGGCGTCTACGGCTATGGGGCTTAGCGGCGCCTGACCCGCCGACCGTCCGACCAGACCACCCGGAACGAAGGACCAGCGTGCGAGCACAGTTCGTCTTCAGCGAGATCGCCATCGGCCTGCGCCGCAACCTGACGATGACCGTCGCGGTCGTCATCACGGTCGCGACCACGCTGGGCCTGCTGGGTGCCGGCCTGCTCATCAGCAAGCAGGTCAGCCTCATGAAGGACTTCTGGTACGACAAGGTCCAGGTGTCGGTCTACCTGTGCGGTGACGAGAGCCAGAGCGCCAAGTGCGGCGGCCGAGCCATCACCGACGAGCAGCGCAAGACCCTCGGTGACGAGCTGCGCGCCGTGCCGCTGGTGAAGGAGGTGTTCTACGAGTCCCAGGCCGACGCCTACGAGCGCTTCAAGGAGCAGTTCAAGGAGAGCCCCGACCTGGTGGAGAACGTCACCGCGGACGCGCTGCCCGAGTCCTATCGGGTGTCGCTCAAGGACGCCGAGCAGTTCGAGGTGGTCGCGAGCGCCTTCCGGGACCGGCCGGGGGTGGAGACCGTCCAGGACCAGAAGGCCCTGCTCGAGCCGTTCTTCCGACTGCTCGACCGACTGCAGAAGACCGCGTGGGTGATCGCCCTCGTGCAGGTCATCGCGGCCGTGCTGCTGATCTCCAACACGATCCGCGTCGCCGCCTTCAGCCGTAGACGCGAGACCGGGATCATGCGCCTGGTGGGCGCGAGCAACCTCTACATCCAGTTGCCGTTCCTGCTCGAAGGGGTCCTGGCCGGCCTGCTCGGCGGGGTCCTCGCTGCCGGCGGGCTGATGCTGCTCAAGGGGGTGCTGATCGACAAGTTCCTGCAACCCGACCTGCAGTTCACCGCCTTCATCGGCTGGGACGCTGTGCTGTCCACCATCCCGATCCTGCTGATCGTCGGCGTCGTGCTGGCGGGGGCGTCGTCGTTCTTCACGCTGCGGCGCCACCTCCGGGTCTGATCAGGGCTTTCGTGGTACTACGGAGCGTGACCGTTCTTCGTCGCTCGCTGGCGGCTGCCCTGGCGCTGGTCGCTCTGGGCCTGCCGCCGGGGGCCCGCGCGGACGAGGGCGACGACGTCAAGCAGGCGCTGCGGGAGAGCGCCGGCGACCTCGAGGACTCAACGGCGGCGGTCCAGGCCGCGGCCGCGATGCTGCGCAGCGTGGCGGCCCAGCTCCCGGCTGCCCAGCGGGCAGCGGCGCAGGCGCGG